>NZ_JBQKGL010000003.1:0-294085 GCF_052118825.1 Bilifractor sp. LCP21S3_A7
ACTGTTACTAATCGGTCGAGGGTTTGACCTGAAGCATAAGTTGGAAGGAAAAGAGGGAATCCGGAGACGGATTCCCGGGAAGCGTTTGTGTGTTCAGTTTTGAAGGTATGTGTTGATTTTCTGAAAAGTCTGCTTTGACAGACTTTTTTTTTTAATTGTATAAGCTCTTCGAAAACGCAGACAGGCTCGTCACACGCAAAGCGTGTGTAAGAGACTGAATGCGATTTCGAAGGCATTTTCAATATAATATTATGAACACTGTCTACGCCCTGAGAATTACGCACCCGCTCATAATATATTTCTAAAGATGGTTGAAGAGGTGCAGTCGGATGGGTAAACAATGTGATTTTGAATTCGCAAATCTCGGGCAGGTTGTGAAAAAACTGAGAAAGGAACATGGGCTGACACAGGTGGATGTTGCCAGAACCCTGAATGTGACGCCTGGATATATCAGCAACGTGGAAAACAGCAGAACTGAGATGTCTCTCCGCATGCTGTGCTACTATGGAGATTTAACAGGGCTCACACTGGATGAGCTTGTCGGGAAAGCGGTACCGGCATATCGGAAAACTTCTCTGGATCATAAGATATCCAGGATGGTGGAGAAGCTGGGTGAAGAGGACAAACAGAAGGTTATCGATACGCTCAGCATATGGACGAATGTGGAATGACATATCATTAAAATGCGCAGACGGTTTAAAAAGCACCACAGAAATATCAGAAAGCAATGTAGAAATATCAGAAAATACTGCAGAGGCGTTAGATAATACCGGAAATAATTAAAGAAGAGCATTGCTTTATGCATTTCTCTTTGCTAGTATAGCTTTCATAATTTAAGAAAAAGAAATTTGAAAACTTGTCGGACGTACAATGAAGTATCTGCCATCTTTAGCGATGGTCGGGTACTTTTTTGTACTACATGTCGGTGAAAATGATGCATGTACTGTTAATGATACAAGGACGTATCGGGAAGGAATTCCCGGTGCGCCCTTATTTTTTTACGCGAGCGTCGCGATAGCGAGATAAAACTCGCGCAGCGTGTTTTATCTCGTTTCGTAAACAGTGAGACGTACTGATTCACGAAGCAGACGTGTGAGGCTCCATTCGCATCGGCGGGATATCATCCGCGAAGAGCGGCATTGCCTTGCCTGACACAACCATTAAACTGCTGCCGAAGATTTGCGTTCAGATCGTAGTAGAGGACAAGAAGGTCGAGCCGATCATACTCTGAAATCTATGTATATAATGCCATCAATGAGAATACGTGAATTTCCCGGACCATTTTGAATGATCCGGGAAATACTCATGACACTTATTCCAGACGGTTATTTGTGATCACTTCATTGTGACCAGTTCATAGGAGCGGCTGCCGAGGCCGATCTTCTCGGCGTGCTCGAGCGTCTCCTTCCAGCGCACGTTTGGGTTGCTGTCCAGGAAATGGTCGTGATAGTGGTGCCAGTCCGGTTTTGCGAGGTTGTCGCCGAGCTGACTGTTGCGGATCGGCGTGGCAGCGAGACAAGCGTCAACGCAGGCCTGATCGAGGGCAACCGGATCAAAGGAGGCAAACATTCCGATATTCGGAAGAATCGGGGCGTCATTCTCCGGGTGGCAGTCGCAGTTCGGGGAGACATCGGTGATCAGACTGATGTGGAAGGTCGGGCGGCCGTCACAGACTGCCTGGGAGTATTCGGCGATCTTGCAGCCGAGGATTTCGTTGGCGTCCTCGTTGTTGTTTTCGATGGCGTCGAAATTGCAGGCTCCGATGCAGCGTCCGCATCCCTTGCAGATATCCTGATCGATGTGTGCCTTTCCGCTCTCGTAAGAAATGGCATCGGATCCGCACTCCTTTGCACAGTTCCTGCAGCCACGGCATTGTTCTTCAATGACATGCGGCTTTCCGGAGTTGTGCTGGTGCATCTTGCCTGCGCGGCTTCCGCATCCCATACCGATATTTTTGAGCGCTCCGCCGAAGCCGGTCGCCTCATGACCTTTGAAATGAGTGAGGCTGATCAGGATGTCGGCGTCCATGATGGCATGACCGATATATGCCTCCTTGAGATATTCACCGTTCCGGATCGGGACGATCACCTCATCTGTTCCGCGCAGACCGTCGCCGATGATGACGTGGCATCCGGTGGTCGCCATGCTGAAACCGTTCTCTTCGGCACAGCTTAAATGATCAAGCGCGTTCTTCCTGCTTCCCGGGTAGAGCGTATTGCAGTCGGTCAGGAAGGGATTTCCGCCGAGTTCCTTTACGACGTCAGCGACTGCTTTTGCGTAGTTCGGACGCAGATAGGAAATGTTGCCGAGCTCGCCGAAATGCATCTTGATTGCTACAAACTTTCCATCCATGTCAATGTTGCCGATTCCTGCCTTGCGGATCAGCTTCGCCAGCTTCCCCGGCAGGCTCGGGCCATTTGTGTGTGTACGAAAGTCGGTAAAATAGACCTTTGATTTTTCCATCAGATTCCCTCCGCATACATTGAATATACATTGAATCCGACCTCTTCCAGATTGCTTCTGCGCGAATGCCCGCGCGGAATCCGAAAAAAGTCTTTTTTATATTATAAAAGTTGTCTTTGTATAATTCAAGACAGGTTCTGCCCTGCCGGTAAAGGTTCTGATCTGCCGGAAGATCAGACGAGCATTCTTATAGTGAAAACAGTTGAGACGGCAAAAACCCAGAACATATGACAGGCAATCGAGAACGTGCGGCATACTCCTGAGATCTTGCAATAAGCAATTTCAACAAGTCAGAAGCGAATCAGACTATATATAATATAATATATAATCTGAAGCGATTCAGATTATGTGAGAAGGAATTCAGGATATGTCGGCTGTGAGAAGGAATTCAGGATATGCTGGCTTGCGAAAAAGGATTTCCGTGCTATGATAGGAATACGGTGAAATCCCGTGCAGAAAAGAACTTCCAGATATCAGCAATAGGGAAATTTCAGATTTGATGAGAATTCGTAATACAGGAAGGAAGATCCGAACGATCAAGAAAGGAAATGGTTTTTGTCATATGAGTATTTTTTCCGGAATCAAAAATCATTGGAATGCGTGGCTGAAGCGTATGGCGGATTCGAACAAGGAAGCGTTTCACGGCGAGGTGCCGGACTGCTGCAAGCTGAAACAGCAGAATCAGCCGGGGCAGAAGAGCCGTGAAGAACGGCAGAAGTAATGCCCGGGCCAGAAGAGCTGTGAAGAACGGCAAAAGTAATGCCCGGGGGCAGAAGAGCCGTGAAGAACGGCAGAAGTAATGCCCGGGCGAGGTCCTGTGCCGCGTACAATGACATTTTTGAGGGGATGAATGCAGGAAAGATATGGAAAAAAATATCGGTACTCTGGTGGTTATCGTAATTTGTGTAATATTGTCGGCTTATTTTTCAGCGACGGAGACGGCGTTTGCCTCGCTGAATCATATCCGGGTCAAGAATATGGCGGAGAAGGGAGACCGGCGGGCGATCCTTGTCATGAAGCTGCTGGACCGTTATGACAGTGTCCTCTCCACGATTCTGGTCGGAAACAACGTCGTAAATATCGGCGCGACGTCGCTGGCGACCGTTTTCTTCGTGCGTATGCTCGGAGAGGATGCGGGTTCCGGTATTGCGACGCTGGTGACGACGCTGGTGCTCCTGATTTTTGGCGAGATTTCGCCGAAGAGTATGGCGTCGGAGTTTCCGGAGCAGGTGGCGATGCTGGCGGCCCCGCTTCTGAGCTGTATTGTGGCAGTTCTGACGCCGGTGAATTTTCTTTTCGGACTGTGGAAGAAGTTTCTTGCGAAGCTCATTAAAGGTGAGGAAGACCGCGCGATTACGGACGAGGAGCTTCTGACAATCGTCGACGAGGCGGAGACCGGTGGCGGCATCGGTGAGGAGGAAAGCGATCTGATCCGCAACTCAATAGAATTCCGGGATCAGGAGGCGGTTGATATTCTGACACCGAGAGTGGATATCGTCGGAGTGGAGTATGGAACCTCCAATCAGGAAATTGCGGACATCTTTGCCCAGACCGGATACTCGAGGCTTCCGGTTTACCGGGAGGACATGGACCATATCACGGGAATCCTTTATGAAAAGGATTATTATAACAAGATTTTCGGCTCAGACCGGACGATCGACTCCATCATACGTCCGACGGTTTTTATTACGGAGCACAAGAAGATCGACGAGCTCCTGCGCGAGCTTCAGAAGAAAAAAATTCATCTGGCAGTCGTGGTCGATGAGTACGGCGGAACGGTCGGTATCGTGTCCATGGAGGATATTTTGGAGGAGCTGGTCGGCGAGATCTGGGACGAGCATGACGAAATTGTCCAGGAAATCCGGAAGATCACGGACAGCGACTATGTGGTGGAGGGTTCCGCAAACCTTGAAAAGCTCTTCGATGAGATCGGATGTGAGCGGGAGCATGATTCGATCACCGTGAGCGGATGGATTCTGGAGATCGCCGGAAAAGTTCCCTCCCGCGGGGATGTTTATCACTATGAGAATATGACAATACGGATTCTCGAGATGGATGGACACAGAGTTGGAAAGATAAAGCTTCATGTGGAGCATCCGGCGGAGAAAGAGGACAGGGCAGATCAACAGTAACTGCTGTCCGCAGGCGACGGAAAACAAGAATTCGGCAGAATCGCTGCACAGTCAAAGCTATTTAAAGCTTGTCAGGCGACGAAAATCAAGAATTGTGCATAATCGTCGGCCGACTCAGCATTGCTTAAATCAGTAGTCTGCACCAGCACCAATCCACCAGGGGTTGGTGTTTTTCTTGTCTGGACGGACAAAAATTTAACGATTTGCTTTGAAACTTTTCAAAATAAAAAAGGAAAATCCTTTTTGGCGTCGTAAATATATAATAGACGCATTTTTTCAGCCTGCGGAGCCATCCGGAGATCTTGAAGTGATGCCTGCTGATGAGTCAGCGCGCAGGATCTGGAAGTGATGTCGCCCATATATCTGGAAATTTTCGGGAAAGCAGCATTCTCGGCAGAGATTGGAGAGCAGAGCCATGAATATTCGGGAAGCGATTGAAGAAAACGAAATGGATGATCTGAGCCCTTACGCTGCCCATAGCCGGGAGACGCGGGGGCGGGACTGGCCGATCAGCGAGGATACCGTTCGAACGGATTACATGCGCGACCGGGACAGGATTCTGCACTGCAAGTCCTTCCGGAGACTGAAGGACAAGACGCAGGTGTTCCTGTCGCCGCAGGGAGATCACTACCGGACGCGGCTGACACACACGCTGGAGGTATCCCAGATTTCCAGGACAGCAGCGAAGGCACTGCGGCTTAATGAGGATCTTGTCGAGGCAATTGCTCTGGGGCATGATCTCGGGCACACCCCATTCGGCCATGCCGGGGAGAGAACCCTGAACAGGCTCTGTCCGTCGGGATTCCGCCACTATGAGCAGAGTCTCCGTGTCGTGGAAAAGCTGGAGAAAAACGGGGAGGGGCTGAACCTCACCTGGGAGGTGCGGGACGGAATTCTGAATCATCAGATGAGCACGACGCCGCACACGCTGGAGGGAAAGATCGTGCGGATCTGTGACAAGATTGCGTATATCCATCACGACATGGACGATGCACAGCGGGCGGGAATCATCAGCGAGGACGATATTCCTATTACGCTGCGGATGACGCTCGGATATACTTCCCGCGAGAGGCTGAACACACTGGTGATGGATCTGATCGCCAGCAGCCGGGACTGCGATGATATCCGGCAGTCGGAGCAGATCCATGACGCGATGATGACCTTCCGCAAGCTGATGTTTGCGGATGTGTACACAAATCCGGTGGCAAAGTCCGAGGAGCTCAAGGTGGACAGGATGCTGACGGAGATGTATGGATATTACGTCCGGCATCCGGAGCTTCTGAAGGGAGAATACCGCAAGATGCTGGAGCAGGGCGAGACACCGGAGAGGGTTGTCTGTGATTACATCTCCGGGATGACGGATCAGTACGCAATTCACAAATTCCGGGAGATCTACATTCCGAAATCCTGGGATGTATTGTGACAGGAAGGAAGTGCGATCGCGCAAAATCCGCATCTCATACAGGCTGCGGCACGATGGGTCTTCCATATGGCGGTTTACAGGGCAATCGTCAGGATATATCTTCCATAGAACCGTTAAAGCGTTTATGGTCAGTCAGGCCGGGATACCGTCAGATGCTGACAGGATAATATTGGAGGAATCATGAGATATACAGATGAGGTCATCGAGGATGTCCGTGAACGGAATGACATCGTGGATGTGATCTCTCAATATGTGAAGCTTCAGAAGCGGGGCAGCAATTATTTCGGGCTGTGCCCGTTTCATAATGAAAAATCGCCGTCTTTCTCGGTGAGCCGGGACAAGCAGATGTATTACTGCTTCGGCTGCGGCAAGGGCGGAAATGTGTACACTTTTCTGATGGAGTACGAGAATTACAGTTTTCAGGAGGCAATCAAGGCTCTGGCGGACAGGGCAGGCGTGAAGCTCCCGGAGGCGGAGTATTCGAGAGAGGAGCGGGAAGAACAGGACAAGCGGTCGAGGCTTCTGGAAATCAATAAGCAGGCGGCACTGTATTATTATTCCAGACTCCATTCTCCGGCCGGACAGGCCGGACTGAGGTATCTGGAAGGGCGCGGGCTTAGCGCGGAAACCATGCGGAGCTTCGGACTGGGCTATGCCGACAAATACAGCAACGATCTGTATCAGTTTTTCAAGAAAAAAGGCTATAGCGACGGGATTTTAAAGGAATCCGGGCTGTTTCATGTCGATGAGAAGCGGGGATTTTCAGACAAATTCTGGAACCGGGTAATGTTCCCGATTATGGACGCGAACAGCCGGGTGATCGGCTTCGGCGGCCGGGTGATGGGAGACGGAAAACCGAAATATCTGAACTCCCCGGAGACGCCTGTGTTCGACAAGAGCCGGAATCTGTACGGCCTGAATGTAGCGAGAAGGACGCGCCGGAAGAACTTTATCATCTGTGAGGGCTACATGGATGTCATTTCGATGCACCAGGCGGGATACACGAACGCCGTTGCTTCGCTCGGAACGGCGCTGACCTCTCAGCAGTGCTCGCTGATGAGCCGGTTCACGAAACAGGTTCTGGTCATCTACGATATGGACGGCGCCGGCGTGAAGGCGGCTCTGCGGGCGATTCCGATGCTTCGGACGGCCGGGCTTTCCACAAAGGTCGTAAACCTGAGACCGCACAAGGATCCGGATGAATTCATCAAGGCAGAGGGAGCCGAGGCGTTCGAGCAGAGGCTGGAGGAGGCGGAGAACAGCTTCCTCTTCATGGTCCGCATGACCGAACAGAATTACGACATGAATGATCCCGGCGAGCGAAGCAGATTTTTTCACGAGGTGGCGGCCATGCTTCTCGAGATCGAGGATGAGATTGAGAGAAACAGTTACACTGAGGCAATCGCGAGAAAATATCACATCGAGCAGAACATGCTGGTGTCGCAGATCAACCGGGAGGCGCTGAAGGGCGTGGGGAGAACCGAGATCCGGCCGCCGAAGAACACCGATGCGCGAAGGCAGAAGGCAGCCATGGCAGCTGCTCCGGCGGACAAGGAACAGAAGCTGATGCTCACCTGGATCGCGGGACAGCCGGGGCTTCTGGAACGGCTGAAGGATTATCTGTCGCCTGCGGATTTTACCAATCCGATGTACCGGGAGGTCGCGGAGATGGTCTGGGAGCAGGGAGCAAAGGGCAAAATCAGCCCGGCCGCTATTATCAATCATTTCGAGGACAGCGCGCAGCAGACAGAGGCAGCATCTCTCTTCAACACAGATATCACACTAGACAGCCCGGCAGACCGCAAGAAGGCGCTTTTCGATGTCCTCTGCCGCATGAAGCGGCAGAGCATCGACAAGAGAGCTGATGAGCTGGACCCCGCGGATATGCAGGGATTCATGAAGATCATGGATGAAAGAAAAAAGCTCGATCAGCTTCGAGCAAGAGGACTGCCGGAAAATATTTTTTCATAGGAGAATGTTCATGGAAGCAGATAACAAGAAATTGCTGGAAAAAACCAAAAGCCTCATTGAGGTAGCCAAGAAGAAGAAAAACGCTCTCGAGTACACGGAGATCGTTGAATATTACAAGGATATGAACCTCAACGAGAAGCAGATCAAGATGGTTGTGGCATATCTGGAGGATCATGACATCGATGTTCTCCGGATCCAGAGTGAGGATGAGGAGCCGAATGACGACATGCTCCTTCTCAGCGAAGAGGGAGAGGACGAGAACGAGGAGACCGATGTGGAGAACATCGATCTCACCGTCCCGGAGGGCGTCAGCATCGAGGATCCGGTCCGGATGTACCTGAAGGAAATCGGAAAGGTGCCGCTTCTGACTGCGGATGAGGAAATCGAGCTGGCCAAGCGGATGGAGGACGGCGATGAAAACGCGAAGAAACGTCTGGCGGAGGCAAATCTCCGTCTGGTTGTATCCATCGCGAAGCGATACGTCGGCCGCGGCATGCTTTTTCTGGATTTGATTCAGGAGGGAAACCTCGGACTGATCAAGGCGGTAGAAAAGTTCGATTACCGGAAGGGATATAAATTCTCAACCTATGCGACATGGTGGATCCGTCAGGCCATCACGAGAGCGATCGCCGATCAGGCCCGCACCATCCGTATTCCGGTACATATGGTAGAGACCATCAACAAGCTGATCCGCGTCTCCCGTCAGCTGCTTCAGGAGCTCGGCCGCGAGCCTACGCCGGAGGAGATCGCGAAGGAGATGAATATGTCTGTGGACCGTGTGCGTGAGATCCTGAAGATCTCACAGGAGCCGGTATCTCTCGAGACCCCGATCGGCGAGGAAGAGGACAGCCACCTGGGAGACTTCATTCAGGACGATAATGTTCCGGTGCCCGCGGACGCGGCTGCCTTCACGATGCTGAAGGAGCAGCTGGAAGAGGTGCTTGGAACGCTGACCGAGAGGGAACAGAAGGTTCTCCGGCTCCGCTTCGGTCTCGATGACGGAAGAGCCAGAACCCTCGAGGAGGTCGGAAAGGAATTTAACGTCACCCGTGAGCGAATCCGTCAGATCGAGGCGAAGGCGCTCCGGAAGCTGCGTCATCCGAGCCGCAGCAGAAAGCTGAAGGATTATCTGGACTGATATACCTGGCAGTAGCAGAAAGCTGAAGGGATTATCCGAACTGATATACAAATCAGTAACAAAAGCGAAAGAATTATCCGGACGGATATACTGATCAGAGACAAGAGGCGGGAGGATTATCTTGACGAATACACCGATCATCAACAAAATGTCAGAGCGGCTGCTGTCAGTGGCCTCCCTGGTGACGCCGGGCAGCAGGACGGCGGATATCGGAACGGATCATGGATATGTGCCGGTATACCTGGTGGAAAATAGAATTGTGGACGCAGCCATTGCCATGGACTTGAGAAAAGGACCGCTCGCCCGGGCGCAAGAGACAGTGAACAGCGCCGGACTCTCGGACCGGATCGAGCTGCGAATCTCGGACGGCCTGGAAAATCTTAAACCGGGGGAAGCGGACACGGCCGTGATTGCCGGGATGGGAGGCATGCTGATCTGCCGCATCCTGACGGCACATCCGGAGATGACAGAGTCCCTGAAAGAGTTGGTTCTGGAACCACAGTCAGAGGTGGACAGGGTCCGCCGGCTCCTTTCGGAGATCGGATTCGCGATCACAGATGAACGAATGATCTTTGAGGACGGAAAATACTACCCGATCATCAGGGCAGAAAAGTGCCCGTCTTCTCCGGCAGCACTTAATGAGATGGAAGGACACATTGAACCGTCTTCTCCGGCAGTCCTCAGTGAAATGGAGGTGCACTTTGGCCCGGTTCTGCTCCGGCGCAGGGATCCGATCCTGAGAAAGTATCTCGCGTGGCAGATTCAGGTCAACGAGCAGATCGCTGGAAGACTCGCGGCGGCAGGCAGCGGGAATTCCATGCAAAGACTTCAGGAAGTAAAGGAGGAACTGCGGCTGCTTCTGGCCGCATACAGCAGATATGAGATGTGAAGAGATTATTCAGAGACTGGAACAGGGATATCCGTTATCCTGCGCGGAAGAATGGGACAACCCCGGACTGCAGGTGGGTCGCAGAAACCGTGAAGTACGGAAGATTTTTGTCGCCCTGGACGCGACGGAACAGACGATCCGGGAAGCCGTGGAGTGGGGAGCAGACCTTATGATCACGCATCACCCTCTCTTATTTCACAGCATCAAGCAGGTGAACGACGACAGCTTCATCGGCAGAAGAATTCTTACCCTGATTGAAAACGATGTGAACTGCTACGCGATGCACACGAATTTCGACGTCCTTGGAATGGCGGAGCTCAACGAGAATCAGCTGAACCTGCAGAACGCGCATGTTCTTGACGTTATACGCGAGAATGAGGGCGTCGAGGAGGGAATCGGACGGGTCGGCGATCTGGAAGAACCCATGACACTGTATGATTTTTCCGTGACGGTCAGACGTGCCTTCGGACTCTCAACCGTGCGCTGTTATGGTCTGAAGGAACTGGAGGAAAACGAGGAAGAATCCGGAGACGACGGATTGCTGGTGAGCCGTGTGGCAGTATGCGGCGGGTCCGGCAAGAGTCTGATTGACCGGGCAATCGACGAGGGCGCCCAGGTTCTCGTGACCGGGGATGTGGACTATCACAGCGCGATTGACGCAATGGCAAGAGGACTGTATATCATCGATGCGGGACACTACGGCACAGAGTACTGCTTCATCGATTACATGGTGAAGAAGCTGACCAAGCTGTTTCCGGAGTGCAAAGTCCGCGGCGCGAAGATCATTCCGCCGTTCACGGTAATATGAGCAGAAAATACAGATAACAGAAAAGAAAAAGGCGGAATGCTCTGGCAAATCTCACAGAGTATTTCGCCCGTTGTTTTCTTATTTTATTATATTCGTTCTTCCTTATCGTTCTGTTTTTTATTGTTCTGCTTTTTTATCGTTCAGTTTTTTTATAATGTATCTTTCAAAAAAGAAGACAGTTTGGCAGGGCTTATGCCAGAAGAGCATAGGAGTGCGTGTACGGCACAAGGTGATCGGCAGCGGCTGCGGAATGTGGCGGCACACATCGCACTCATCGGATTTACATCTGTTACATTAGCAATGGATCTTCAGGCAGATGGTAAGTGACTGAGAGGAGATTATTATGTCAGGAACATTTCAGATTCAATATCAGGGAAAGCATTTCGAGGTAACCGAAGGCACTCGCTACATCGATTTTGTCGGAGCGCACCCGCTCCCGGATAACCTTCCGGTTCTGCTGGTTCTGGCAAACGGAAGACTTCAGGAGCTGAATCGGCCCGTGAAGGAGGATTGCGTGGTCGAGCCACTCACGATCAGGGATCAGATCGGCATGGCGACCTACCGAAGAAGCCTGAATCTGCTCTTCAACAAGGCGGTTCTGGATGTGGAGAAGAGGCGCAATCCAGGAAAGGATATCCGGATCACGCTGAATTTTTCAAATGGAAACGGATATTACTTCACCTTCAGCGGAGAGGACAGACCGGATGAGGAATTCGCTTCTCTGGTAAAGAAAAGAATGCAGGAATTGGTGGAAGAGGACCTTCCGATCTGTAGAAAGACACTATCCACCTATGACGCGATCCGTTCTTTCCGGAAACAGGGGATCGCCTACAAGGAAAGACTTCTGAAATACCGCAGAGTATCTACGGTGAACCTGTATGTGCTCGGCGATTATCAGGACTATTTCTATGGCTATATGGTACCCGGCACAGGCTGCCTGAAGGTATTTGATGTCTGCTGCTATGAGGACGGGGTGGCTCTGGTCTACCCGAAACACGACGAGCCGGACCGTGTTCGCCCATATGCACCCTTCCCGAAGCTTTTCAAGGTACAGTCGCTTTCAGAAGACTGGAATTCGCGGATGGGAATCCAGTCGGTGGCGGACCTGAATGATACAATTACAAGAGGAGATATTGAACATAAGCTGCTGGTGGCGGAGGCACTACAGGAAAGCCGGATGTCGGACATTGCGCAGGACATCCGGAAGCGGGGCAATGTGAAGTTTGTCATGATTGCTGGTCCGTCATCCTCCGGCAAGACCACGTTCTCCCGCCGGCTGTCGATTGAACTCACTGCCCATGGGCTGACCCCGCACCCCATCAGTCTCGACAATTTTTACCGCGACAGACAGTACTGCCCGAGGGATGAGAATGGAGATTATGATTTTGAATGCCTGGAGGCCTACGATCTGGAGCTGATCCGCGAGGTACTGAGTGATCTGATGAATGGAAAAGAGGTCGAGCTTCCGTACTTTAACTTCCTGACCGGCCAGAGGGAATATCACGGTCAGAAGCTGCAGATGAAGAATTCGGATATTCTGGTCATCGAGGGAATCCACGGACTCAATCCGAAGCTGTCGGAGCACCTGCCTGCGGACTGCGTGTACCGTGTCTACATCAGCGCTCTGACACAGCTGAATATCGATGACCATAACCCGATCTCGACTACCGACGGCCGTCTTCTTCGTCGCATTGTCCGCGATTACCGGACCCGGGGAACCGACGCTCTGGAGACGATTCGCAGGTGGCCGTCGGTTCGAAGAGGCGAGGAAAAATATATTTTTCCCCACCAGGAAAACGCAGATGTCATGTACAATTCCGCGCTGATCTACGAGCTTTCTGTTCTGAAGATCTATGCCGAGCCGCTGTTGTTTCAGGTGCCGGAGGATGCTCCGGAATATCTGGAGGCAAAACGGCTGCTGAAGTTTCTGGACTATTTCCTCGGGACGCCCTCGGAAAGCGTGCCGGTGAACTCCATACTCAGAGAATTCATAGGAGGGAGCTGTTTCGACGTATGAAAAAAATCATAGGAATCTCAGGATACATTCTGATGGTGATCGGCACCATCTGCCTGTTTGGAGCGCTGTTTATCGTGATCGGCGCTGCAATCTGGAATATAAATTTGCTCATATACGGAGATCACACATTGACCATTGCACTGATTCTGATCGCGGCATGCCTTGATGCGCTGGGATTTATGCTGCGGTGGATCAGCGGGAAGATAGAAGACTGAGAATACGATGATATATCAAAAACGTTTTCGTTAAAAAATACACAATGTATACGATAGATTGTGTTTACTTTCGTTTTTATTTGTGTTATAAGGTATTATAGTAATGATTCCTACTATTGTAATTAAAATCATATTATACTTATCCGATAGCAGAAGGATTTTGAGACGATAACAGGAAGCATTTTTAAAGCTTTTTTATCTGACGATCTTTACGTAAACCTCGAAACAGACTACTTGTAAAAGAGATCGGTGAAAATCAGCACAAACAAAGCATAAGAAGATTCTGGCGGAAATATTTTACTAAAAGTAAGGGGATCTTATGAAAAAAACGAAGAAATGGAAACGTATTCTCACAGTCTTATGTATCTTTACGATGATTGCAGGTATCATGAGCCCATCAGCGATTTATGCTGGTGATTCCACGCAGGAGACTGTGGCCGAGCAGACGGATACAGCTGAATCTGCTGATACACAAACCGAAACTGCCGAAACGGCGGAGACAACAATTTCGGGAGCTGCGGGAGACGCTTCCGGAGTTGCAAACAACGAAAACGATGCAGACTCCATATCCTCCGACAGTACCGTTACATCTGCTTCGGAAAATACGGATAATGCGGATAAAGAAGAAAAATCTGAATCCGATGAGACTTCCGTGACAACCACTGATTCAGGAGTGGAAGAGGCGACTGCGGAATCATACCCGGCAGTTTCTCTGAATACAAAAACAAATGATGGAACAGAAATCAACATCAGTGCACCGGAAGGAGCATTTCCGTCTGGCATTCAGGTCGCGGTAACAAAGGTGGATTCAGAGCAGATCCTTTCAGCCCTTAAGGAAGCTTCTGACAATACGGATCTGACAGCGGATCAGGTTGTGGCGTATGACTTTGATTTTTATCTGGATAATGGTGAGCATAATATTGAACCTCAGAAGGAGATTTCTGTTCAGTTTTCTATGACTCAGCTGAAAAAGGACGATTCCGTAACTGCCTATCATCTGAAGGATGAGAATTCCGTGGCAGAAAAAGAAGATGTCACAGCAGACGTATCCGCCGGAACAGCAACACTGGAATCGGGGAAGTTCTCGATACATGCATTGCTGCTGGGTTCAGCAGAAAACGCATCTGGCGTAACAATAGATTTCGATGAGAAAACAGATATTCATTCTGTTAGTGGACAAGATGGGACAAAGATCATTCTTTACTGCATGAATAATGAGTTGCATTGGCCCCATAAGACACCCAGCATTCAGAATATTCCGACTTACACGGAGACGTCGCTTGAAGAGTTCCTCAATGCAAATGGCATTACGGGTGATGATCAGAAAAAGCTGAAGACCAATCTGGAAAATCTCCTTTATGCAGGCTATCCATATAATGGATATAGTCTGTATGAGATCGTGGACAGCGTTCCTACGATTTCGGAGGATGATTTCAATCGGTTTCTTACTCCACCTCAGTATCTGAGAGACGATTTTCCGGACAGTATCGGAAACAATAACTTTACGTATGCGGATAGAAATGACAATAGGAAGTTAGCGTTGCTGACACAATTTTTGAAGGAGGCGGGTATATACTTTCAGGGAGGAACGACAGCTTCCGGGCTGAACTATCAGCAGCTGCAGCAGCTTCCCTTCTGGAGAGCGGCTTATTGCATGGTATATTTTTCAGGTGATCCCATTCAGTCCTATTCCAGTATATATGTGGCCAATTATTATGTGACGGAGTCACAATCCTATGCTGCTACACGCGATGCTATCTGGACGTTATTAAAGAATGCAGGACTGAAGGAAAACGGCAGGGATGTAACTAAGACGACATTAGTTGATAATTTGATTAATGCTAATGCTGATGGAAAAAAAACGATTCTCACAGAGAAACCTGTTGAAGATAAGGTTAGTGTCTCCGGAGATCTCAAGTTTTCTTATAGTACGCGTGATGGCAAGTGGCACACGGGTGCGTTATCGATTACGACACCGTCCACATATCATACCCCATTTAGTCTGATTCTTCCCGGTAATATTACCGAAGAAACCGGAAAGACGCAGGTAATGAGCGGTGAAAGCTTTTCATTGGTATCCGCTACAAAGCCGGATGCTTCGACATCAATCTCGCTTTCAGCCACCATCCCCTGGATGGATCCTGATCTTGAGGTATATGTGGCAGACAGTAGTGTGACTGCTTCTGATGGAACACGGTTTCAGAACATGATTGGTGCGGTTATCCACAAGACTCCGATTTCCAAAACAGTCAGTGTTTCTAGCTCAAATACAAGTTTTACATTCACCAAGATTTGGAAGGATAACAGTAATAGCGATAACGTCCGCCCGGGTCAGGATTCATACAAGAGTAAGCTCCATCTGATGAATGGCACCACGGAATTAACAGGATTTACACCGGATATAACAGATAATGGAAACGGCACATGGACAATTACGTATAAAGATCTGCCACAGATAATTGATGGCAAGGATGCTTCCTTTACTGTCCGGGAAGATGCCGTAGATAAGTACAGCGCAGACAAGGCTACCGTTATAAATAAAGAGTCTATTACGAATACATATTCGCCTGTAACCATTTCTGGTACAAAGACATGGAATGATTCGGGATACAGTAGTGTAAAAAAACCGGACAGTATAACGGTTAATCTGCTTGCCAATGGTAATCTGGTGGCTAGTAAATCGGTTACAGCAGCTACAAGTTGGAAGTACAGCTTTGATAATCTTCCTAAATACGATGACAATGGACAGGAAATCGTCTATACCATTACGGAAAATAATGTCTCGGATTACAGTACGACTGTAAATGGATATAATATTACAAATACCTATACACCGGGAAAAACAAGCGTTACTGTTAAAAAGGAATGGAAAGACAACAACAATCAGGATGGAAAACGTCCGGACAGCGTGGCGGTTCAACTTCTTTCAAATGGTGAAAAGCAAGGGGAAGCAGTTGCTCTATCAAACAAAAACGGATGGACTCATACATGGGGCAATCTCGATGAGAAGGATAAGGAATCTAAAGAGATTACCTATACAGTAGAGGAAGTCAATGTCCTGGATGAATATACGACAGCAGTAAGTGCTGGTGAGAAGCAGCATTATTTTGTCATTACAAATACGCATACACCAGAAACAACGACAGTAAGCGGTACAAAGACCTGGGATGACAACAATAACCAGGACGGCAAACGCCCATCTATGATTACGGTAAATCTGTTGGCTGACGGAGAACAAATACAGAGTCAGGATATTACTGCAGATCAAAGCGGAAACTGGAAATACAGTTTCACAAATCTTCCAAAATACAAAGATGGTAAGGAAATTAAATACACAGTTAACGAGGAGCCGGTAGATAGTTATAAAACTACAATAGAGAACTACAATATCACAAATAAGCATACACCGGAGACGACAGAAATAAGCGGTACAAAGACTTGGAATGATAATGAGAACCAGGATGGAAAGAGACCGACAAGCATCACGGTGAGACTGTTGGCTGATGGTAATGAGGTGGCGTCTAAAGCTGTTACGGCGGGTAGTGGGTGGACGTATAAGTTTGATAAGCTCCCGGTTTACAGTAACGGCAATAAGATTACTTACACGATCTCGGAAGATGCCATTGATGGTTATTCGAGTAGTAGAGATGGATTTAACATTATTAACAGTTACACACCAGAACAGACTGTGCTGAACGTTCAAAAGGTCTGGGATGACAGCAACAATCAGGACGGCAAACGCCCAAATTCTGTTACGGTGCAGCTGTACGCGGATGAAACAGCAAGCGGTGAGCCGGTCACATTATCAGCATCTAATAATTGGTATCATACCTGGACGAAGCTTCCAATATATAAGGGTGGCGAGAAGATCAAATATACAGTGAAGGAAACTTCGGATCTTCCGAAAGGGTATACGCCGAAGATTTCAGGAGATGCAGAGAAAGGATACATAATTACCAATAGCTATACGCCCGAAACAACAACAGTCAGTGGCTCGAAGACTTGGAGTGAGCATGATAATCAGGATGGCGAAAGACCGGATAAAATTAAAGTGAGATTATTAGCTGATGGTAAGGAAGTGTCATTTACAACCGTTAGTGCGGCTGACGGGTGGAAGTATAAGTTCGATAAACTTCCGGTTTACCATGACGGAGATATAATCAAATATTCGATATCAGAAGATGCGATCCCCGATTATACAACGGAAATCTCCGGATATAACATCACGAATAGTTACACACCGAAAGAAACCAGTGTGAGTGTGCTGAAGAATTGGGCTGACTCAGACAATCAGGATGGAAAACGTCCAAACGACGTACAAGTTCAGCTGCTGGCGGACGGTGATGCATCCGGTGAACCAGTGACACTGACTTCTTCGAACTGGATGTATACTTGGAAGAATCTTCCTATGTACAAAAACAGTGGCACGGAAATTAAGTATACAGTTAAAGAAGTGTCAAAGCTTCCTGATGGTTATTCGTCTATTATTACAGGAGATGCTGTACGTGGATATACGATTACCAACAGTTATCAACCGGAAAAAACAACGATTTCCGGTTCAAAAACCTGGGATGATAATAACAATCAGGATGGCAAGAGACCGGACAGCATTATGGTCAAGCTTCTGGCAGACGGAATCAGGGTTGCTGAGAAGACAGTAACGGCGGAAGATGGCTGGAAGTACTCATTTGAGGATCTCCCGGTTTACAAGAATGGTCAGAAGATTAAGTATTCTATTGCTGAGAGTGGGGTTGAGAATTACTCGACTACCATCGAAGGATACAATATCACAAACAGTTACACACCGGAGAAAACCAGTGTGACCGTTCTAAAGAGATGGAATGACAGTGAGAATCAGGACGGCAAACGCCCGAACTCGGTCACTGTTCAGCTGTACGCGGACGATGAGGTGAGCGGCAAACCGGTGACCCTGACAGAATCAAGCGGCTGGCTTTACACGTGGATCGGACTTCCTATGTATAAAAATGACGGAACAAAGATCGCATATACAGTTAAAGAAGATTCAGATCTTCCGAGTGGTTATACATCTTCTGTCACAGGAAGTGCCGAGGGCGGTTACGTGATTACGAACAGCTACACGCCGGAGAAGACTACGATTTCCGGGACGAAGACCTGGGACGATAAGAACAATCAGGATGGCAAGCGCCCGGATAGTATCACGGTAAAACTGCTGGCGGACGGAGACAAGGTTGCTGAGAAGACAGTGACGGCGGACGACGGCTGGAAGTACTCATTTGAGGATCTCCCGGTTTACAAGAATGGTCAGAAGATTACGTATACTATTGCTGAGAGTGCGGTTGAGAATTATTCGACTGCAATCAACGGATTCGATATCACGAACAGTTATACACCGGAGAAGACCAGTCTGAGCGTTCTGAAGAGATGGTATGACAGTGAGAATCAGGACGGCAAACGCCCGAACTCGGTTACTGTTCAGCTCTATGCGGATGGCAAGGCGAGCGGTGAACCGGTTACCCTGACGGAATCAGGCAACTGGCTTTACACGTGGACCAGACTTCCTATGTATGAGGACGGAGGAACAAAAATTCAATATACAGTTCAGGAAACTTCTAAACTTCCGGATGGTTATACATCTTCTGTAACGGGAAGCGCTGAGGGGGGCTACGTGATCACAAATTCGTATACACCGCCAACGGATCCGACAGAAACGCCAACTCCGTCAACGACACCGACGGAAACGCCAACTCCGTCAACGACACCGACGGAAACACCAACTCCGTCAACGACACCGACGGAAACGCCAACTCCGTCAACGACACCGACGGAAACACCTGCGCCGTCAACGACAGCGACACCTACGCCCGCAGAGACATCCACGCCGTCAACGACACCGACAACAACACCGACAACAACACCGACAACAACACCAGGGTCGACAGCATTGTTAACTCCCTCGAATACACCTGGCACTCCATCAGTGTCGACAATGCCGGGAAGAGGAGATAATAACTCTAAGGGATCTGCAGGAACAGTGAAAACCGGTGGGGTATTAACCGGTGACAACTCGAATACCCGTATTTGGAAGGCTTCACTCACTGCATCAGCAATCCTTCTTGTGATCCTTCTGTTCATGACCGTACGAAGCAGAAGAAAACACAGATGAACATTAAGAGCGTGAAAGTAAACGGCAGGAAAAACGTATTGTTAAGCAGGAGCCTGAAAACCTTAGAATAAGGATGCTCAAAATATACGGAATTAAAATACAGGTTCAAAATATATTATGGATTGTTAAAAATCCGTGTATATTTCGGAAGTTTGTGGTAAGATAATTAAGATTGGCTGCAAGTAGGACATACGGTCGCGGCCGGCGGGCCGAAAGGTGCCGGCTGAGGAAAGTCCGGGCTTCACAGGGCAGGGTGCCGGATAACGTCCGGCGAGGGTGACCTCAGGGAAAGTGCAACAGAGATATACCGCCCCTGGCTCCGTAAGGATGCAAGGGCAAGGGTGAAAAGGCAGTGTAAGAGACTACCGATCCCCTGGTGACAGGGGATGCCATGTAAACCCCATCCGAAGCAAGACCGAACAGAAGGCAATGTGGCTGCCCGTCACGTCTTCAGGTAGGTCGCTTGAGCCTGCCGGCAACGGCAGGACACAGATAGATGACCGTACGCGACATAACCCGGCTTATCGTCCTGCTTGCAGTCAATTGTGGTTGAGATTTCAGAGGCTTTGTTTCATAATGGATGAAGGATAGTGAGAGATGATCACACTATTTTTTATCCATAGAAACAAAGTCTTTTTGTTTTCAGAGAGACTTTTGTTTTTTTAAATTGATGGAAACAAGGCCTTTTTCTTTTCAGAGATTTTTGCTGTTTTTGAATTGGCGGCTAATTTTGAATCTATGGAAACAATGCCTTTTTCCAGAGCGTGTTTTTGTGAGAATTGAAGTGAGGGATGAAATGAGGAAAAATGATATCAGGTCAGAGAGTAAGGGAGTTATGCCCCGGATTATCCTTGCCTCAGGATCTCCGCGGCGCCTGGAACTGATGCATCAGGCGGGCTTTTCGGTCGAGGTGATTCCGAGCCACGCGGACGAGAAGGTAAGCAGCGGAACACCGGACGAGGTGGTGCGCTGCCTCTCAAGACGAAAGGCAGAAGATGTCGCCGGCGAAATACTAAATCCCGACAAATCACAACTGTCTGCATGCATCATACTTGGCGCTGATACGATCGTGGCGCGTGACGCGGATATCCTCGGGAAGCCGTCGAGTCCGGAGGAAGCAGCGGAGACGCTGCGAAGTCTCTCCGGAAGAAGCCACGACGTTTATACAGGCGTGACTCTTGTGAAGGTGGAGAAGGGTGAAATACAGCGAGAGGAAACCTTTTCCGTGCGGACCAGAGTATATATCTGTCGGCTCACGGACAGAGAAATCCGGGAATATGTCGAGACGGGGGATCCGATGGACAAGGCAGGCAGCTATGGGATCCAGGGTATTTTCGCCAGGTATATAGAAAAAATTGAAGGTGATTATTATAATGTGGTTGGACTTCCCGTTTCGGCTGTCTACCATAAGCTTGAAGAGTGGGGCGTTTCGCGGGAATAATATCAGTGGGATGTTTCAGGTTTTGTGACGTGGCATAGCGCAGACGGAAATTGAACTTAAAACGCACATTTGATACTCTGCAGGAGGAAGAAAACATGTTCAGGAATTTAGGAGAGAATATCAAGAAGAAGCTGCTTGCAGTCAATATATGGTCGCTGATTCTGCTCATCATCGGTATTTTTCTGCTGGTGCGGCCGGAGAGCACGCTGTTTGTGATCTGCAGACTGCTCGGCGTGGCGATGATCGTGATCGGAGCGCTGCTGATCGCCAGCTATATCAATATGCGCGGTGAACCTGTGGCGGCTGGCGCGCTGGCCGGCGGTGTCATCCTTGCGGCTTTCGGAATTTTTATTGTAGCGAGGCCGGATGTGATTGCGGCCTTCGCTGGAATCCTTTTTGCCGTGATACTGATTTCGTATGCCTGCGGTCAGTTTGTGGAGATGAGCACGCTCCGGACCTTTCATGACGGCAGATGGTATCTCTGCCTGATCGGCGGAATCGTGACGCTGATTCTCGGTGTGGTATTCCTGTTCCATCCGATGCGGCTGACCTCTGTACTGGTTCAGGTTGCCGGGGCGGCGATGATTTACGCGGCGATCTGCGGCTTCGTCTTTCATAAGCGCACCGCGGATTTTGCCGCTGAGGTACACGATGCGGCGGAGGAGTTCCGCCGTGCGGAGGATGAATTTGAGGATGAAATGACCGGGCGCCCGCACTATGATGAGAATGGTCAGGAAATCATAGACGGGACAGCGACGGAGGAAGATGTCGATGACCGGAAGTAAGAACAACCCGCAGCGTTTTTTCCCGGGATGGGGAGAAACGGCTGCGGGTTTTTGCTCCGCGTCCCTTGATTCCACATATGCATTTGCGGTAAAATAACTCGAATGCAATCCGCAGCTTATCAGGCTGTGGTGCCATAGTAGCCATTGTCATTTATTTAGCTTACGTTTAAGGAGGCTTATAATGCACAGACAGTTGAAGAATCTGAGACATGTCATGTCACCGCTGGATCTTTCCGTTGAAGAGCTCGAGCATATCATGAAGCTCGCGGCGGATATGGAGAAGAATCCGGAGAAGTACGCGCATGTCTGCGATGGTATGAAGCTTGCGACTCTATTCTATGAGCCAAGCACGCGAACAAGGCTCAGTTTTGAGACGGCCATGCTGAATATGGGCGGAAACGTCATCGGATTTCACTCGGGCAATACCAGTTCCGCTACCAAGGGAGAGAGTGTGGCAGATACCATCCGCGTTGTAAGCTGTTTTGCAGATATCTGCGCGATGCGTCATCCGAAAGAGGGAGCTCCTATGGTGGCCGCGGCCAAGTCCTCGATTCCGGTCATCAATGCCGGCGACGGAGGCCATCAGCACCCGACGCAGACGCTCGCGGATCTCATGACAATTCGCCAGACCAAGGGAAGACTTGGCAACATGACTGTCGGGATCTGCGGCGACCTGAAATTCGGCCGCACCGTCCATTCGCTGATCAGCGCTCTGGTGCGTTATCCCGGCATCCGCTTTGTGCTGATCTCGCCGGAGGAGCTGAAGCTTCCGTCGTATGTCAAGGAGGAACATCTGGATCCGAACCACATCGAATATAAGGAAGTGATCCGTCTGGAGGATGCGCTTCCGGAGCTCGATATCCTCTACATGACCCGGGTGCAGAAGGAGCGCTTCTTCAACGAGGACGACTACATCCGCATGAAGGATTTTTACATCCTGAATGAGGAAAAGATGAAGCTCGCGCCGAAGGATATGTATGTGCTTCATCCGCTTCCGCGCGTGAATGAGATCTCGGTTGATGTCGATGACGACCCGAGAGCCGCTTATTTCAAGCAGGTGTACTGGGGCATGTATATGAGAATGGCACTGATGTTCACGCTTCTTGAGCTGGAGGTAAAATAAATGCTGAATGTAGGTTCTATCGAGCAGGGATTTGTATTGGATCACATCAAAGCCGGCAAGGCGATGACCATCTATCATGACCTGAGACTGGATCAGCTGGACTGCTGTGTCGCGATGATCATGAATGCCAGAAGCAGTAAGATGGGCAGAAAAGACATCATCAAGGTGGAATGCCCCGTTGATCAGCTGGATCTGAACATTGTCGGATTCATCGATCCGAACATCACCATCAATGTCATTGAGCATGGAGAGATCGTCGAGAAGAAGGCACTCGGTCTTCCGAAGGAGATCCGCAACGTCATCAAATGCAAGAACCCCAGATGCATCACATCCATCGAACAGGGGCTGGATCAGGTGTTCATCCTGACGGATCCGGAGCATGCGGTATACCGCTGCAAGTACTGCGAGGAGAAGTATCACGGACATCGGAGAGACTGACAGTAAAGAGCAGCGCTTTCCGAAGGCAGCATTGTCATGAGACGCAGGTAACAAACTGCGATTCCGAAAGCAACAATGCAGGGAAATGCGCGGGAAACGGACTGCGCTTTTCGAAGACAGCAGTTGAGAACGGAAGATTATTCTGGGGAGGAGACTATGGACCACATTATTTCAAAATTATTGATATACGGAAGCATCCCGGAGGATTGTATTCTCGCGCAGATGGGGGATATCTGCCGGAACGCGCGGGAGAAAACGCAGTCGAAGGATGTGCTTCGCACACGCTGCTTTCATGAGGTGAAGAGGATTCTCAATATCGCGACGGACTACGCTTTTGACAAGAACCTCTGGCACAATTATCTGACCTTCCGGCTGATCACGGATGAGAACTCCTTCAGTCTGACCTGTGAGAAAGTCGGCGCAAGCGACGGAAGCGTCAATTATTTCGCGAAAAATGACTTCAAGGCTTACAAGGAACTCTTCGATTATGATTTCAGCTGGCTGGAAGAGGAGCTCGGTGTTGACTGCTTCTCGAGAATTCTGGACTACAAGGCCATCGTAAAGCCGGAATTGATGTACAACAAGAATGTCAGCGAAAAGGTCAGGACGCTCAGTGAGAAGCTGGAGCAGGCCGGGGACGAAAATGAGTTCTTTGACGCGGTGACCGGATTTTACCGGGATTACGGAGTCGGAATGTTCGGCCTGAACAAGGCATTCCGCATTGCTTCCGATGAGAACAACGATGTTACCTTCCACGCCATCAACAACATGGAGAAGGTGATGCTGGATGATCTGATCGGCTATGAGATCCAGAAGAAGAAGCTGGTGGACAACACAAAGGCCTTCGTAGAGGGAAGAAAGGCAAACAACTGCCTGCTCTACGGCGATTCCGGAACCGGAAAATCGACCTGCATCAAGGCAATTGTCAATGAGTTCTATCCGGACGGTCTGCGCATGATCGAAATCTACAAGCACCAGTTCAAGGATCTGTCGAATGTGATCGCGAAGATCAAGAACCGGAACTACAAGTTCATCATCTACATGGATGACCTGTCCTTCGAGGAATTCGAGATCGAGTACAAATTCCTGAAGGCAGTCATCGAGGGCGGTGTCGAGACAAAACCGGCAAATGTTCTGATCTACGCGACATCGAACCGGAGACATCTGATCAAGGAAACCTGGAGTGACCGCGACGATGTTGTGAACGACAACGGCATCCACAAGTCGGATACCATGGAGGAAAAGCTGTCGCTGGTTCACCGCTTCGGTGTCACCATCGGATTCACAAAACCGGGTCAGCAGGATTTCTTCAAGATTGTCATCGGCCTGGCGAGAAGGAACGGCATCAGGCTGACGGACGAAGAACTGAAGGCCGGCGCCAACAAGTGGGAACTCACCCATGGAGGAATCTCCGGAAGAACCGCACAGCAGTACATCAACTATCTGCTGGGGGATCCGGAAATTGAGAAAGAGGCGATACAGCAGGCGCATATCTGACGATCGGATAAATCGAATCAGAATATTTTGACTAAAAACAAACGGGAGAATTATCAGCATGTCAGAACTGGATCATTATCGCGAGGAAATCGACAAGACGGACAAGGAGATCGTCCGCCTCTTTGAGGAACGTATGAAGCTTGTGGAAGGAGTCGCGGACTACAAGATCAAGAGCGGGAAGGAAGTCTTTGACGGCAAGAGAGAACAGGAAAAATTGCATAATCTGTCTGGTCTGGCTCATTCGGAATTCAACAGAAGGGGTGTGCGGGAACTTTTCGAGCAGCTGATGGCAATCAGCCGGAAGCGTCAGTATCAGCTTCTGACCGAGAACGGGATTACCCTTCCGGCGGATTACGCGCTGATGGATCATCTGTATTTTCACAATGCCCGGGTTGTCTTTCAGGGTGTCTACGGAGCGTACAGCTTCGAGGCGATGAAGGAATTCTTTGATGATACGATCGAGAGCACCCATGTAAAAACCTGGAAAGAGGCGATGGAGCTTGTGACAAATGGAGAGGCGGATTTCGCAGTGCTGCCGATCGAGAATTCGACGGCGGGAAGTGTATCGGACATCTATGATCTTCTCCTGGAATACAACAACTATATTGTCGGAGAGCAGGTGCTGAAGATCGATCATATGCTGATGGGACTTCCCGGGGCAACGATCGATGACATCGACGTTGTTTATTCCCACCCGCAGGGACTCGCGCAGTGCAGGGAGTATCTGCAGAGCGAACACCCGGACTGGAAGCAGCAGAATGTACTGAATACCGCAATGGCAGCCGAGAAAGTGGCCCGCGAGGGACTGAAGAACCAGGCAGCCATCGCCAGCCGTTCCGCGGCAGAATACTTCGGCCTTCAGATCCTGAAGGAAGGGGGGCTATCGAAGGAGAAGAACTCCACCCGATTCATCATCATCTCTCACAGCCGCCGATTCGTCCGCACTGCGCAGAAGATGAGTGTATGCTTCGGCGTACCGCACGCCTGCGGAACCCTTTACAACATGCTTTCCCATTTCATCTACAACGGACTGAACATGTACAAGATCGAATCCCGGCCGATTCCGGAGAAGCCCTTTGAATACCGCTTCTTCATCGACTTTGAGGGAAACCTCAGCGATCCTGCAGTAAAGAACGCACTCCGCGGCCTCGAAGCCGAAGCAGTCGGACTTCGCCTCCTCGGCAACTACTGACTGTATAAGCTCTTCGAAAACGCAGACAGGATCGTCACACGCGAAGCGTGTGTAAGAGCCTGACTGTGATTTCGAAGGCAACAAGTCTGAGCATGGAGAGACGCGAAAGCGGCAAATTAAAATTGTTACACAGAGTTAACAGAAATTTAGAATACAAAATATGTCCATTCCGGCAGATATTGCCTATACTGTAACCGTTTTATTCTAGTCATTTGGGGGTCATATAAAATGGCATTTTTAACATTCGGCGCAATCCACATCGGAAGCTATGAGGTTTCTCTTGAAATTTTTGAAATCTCCAGGAAGAACGGCATTCACTGCATCGATAAGATCGCGCACAAGATCGAGCTTGGCCATGATTCTTTTTCCACCGGAAGGATCGGCTTTGAAATGGTCGATGAGCTCTGTGATGTCCTGACGGATTTTCGGAAGATCATGGACACTTACAAGGTGGATGGTTACAGCGCGATTGCGACAAGCGCGATCCGCGAGGCGGAAAATGATCTGTTCATTCTGGGCAAGATCCGCCAGACGACAGGACTGAATGTCCGGATCCTGAGCAACTCGGAGCAGCGGTTCCTGAGCTACAAGGCGATCGCCTCCATTGCGGGATGCTTCGAGGACATGATCCGAGAGGGAACCGCTGTCGTTGATCTGGACGGAGGAAGTATTCAGATCTCGATTTTTAATAAATCTGAGTTGATCGTCACACAGAACATGAAGATCGGAAATCTCCGTGTCCGGGAAAAACTGCAGAATGCCATGGGCAGAACAGACAATTACGAGGATCTGGTCGAGCAGCTGATTCAGCATGACCTCAGTCTGTTCCGCAGCATGTATATTCGGGATCTGAAGATTGAGAACATCATTCTGAACGGCGATTTCATCACGGAGATGATTTTCCAGGATCCGAAGCACAGAGACCGCTCGACGCGTATTCTGACCAGGGATAAGTTTGAGAAGTGGTACAGGAGGATCGGCGGGAAATCCGTGGCCGACCTTGCGATGGAGAATAATATCGCGGTGGAATACGCATCCCTGCTCCGGCCGTCCGCCATCATCTATCACAAGATCGTGACGGATCTGGATCCCGTGAACATCTGGACGCCGGGCACACATCTGCAGCGGGGGCTCGCCTATGAGTTTGCGGAGGCACACGATATCTTCAAGGCAAAGCATGATTTTGAGAACGATATCGTAACCTGCGCGAAGAATATCGCAATCCGCTACGCAGTCAGCGCACCGCACATCAACAATATGGATGTGACGGCCATGAGCCTTTTTGACGCGACGCTTCCTCTGACGGGCATGACCAGCCGGGACCGGCTGATGCTCCGGGTCGCTGTCATGCTTCATGATGTCGGAAAGTTCATTGGCTTCAACCAGATCGGCGAGAATTCCAGGAACATCATCATGAGCAATGAAATCATCGGTCTCTCTCACGCAGAGCGGGAGATCATCGCTCTGTCGGCCCGGTATGTCCAGGAGGATTTTCCGCAGCACGAGGATATCGTCATGGAATCCAGTCTGGATACGGAGCGGTATTTGAAGGTCGCTGCTTTTGTCGCGATCATCCGTCTGGCAAACGGACTTGACCGGAGCCACAGACAGAAGATCCTGAACATCAGCACAGAGATGAAGAAACAGAAGATTGTCATCCGCGTTGAGGTTCGCGAGAGCTTTGCTCTTGAGGAGGGCATGCTCCAGCCGGAGATTGACTTTTTCAATGAAGTGTTTGGCGTCCGCCCGGTGATCAAGCTGAAACGGATCGTCTGAGCACAGGAATGTGCAGAATATACAGCAAGATGCAGAAAGCGCAGCAAGGTGCAGAAAGCGCAGCGTGGGTGCAGAAAGTACAGCAGGATGCAGAAAGCACAGCAAGGTGCAGAAAGCGCAGCGTGGGTGCAGAAAGTACAGCAAGATGCAGAAAGCACAGGCAGAGTGCAGAAGGCACAGGAATGGGAGACTTTGGTCAGCTGCCCACGGCCTCAAGACGGTGGGTTTTCGCCTGTGACAATCGAAAGGAATATAGTTATGAAAATGAAAGCTGAGTACGAAGAATATGCAAAACCGGAATATTACTGGAACAGGGAGCTTTCCTGGATCCGTTTTGATGAGCGGATTTTGCATGAGGCAAAGGACAGTACCATCCCGCTGTTTGAGAGACTGAAGTTCGAGAGCATCACCTCCTCAAACCTGGATGAATTTTTCATGGTCCGCGTAGCGTCCCTGAAGGACCAGATGCACAGCGATTACAATAAGCCGGATATCGCGGGAATGACGCCGGGAGAGCAGATCGATGCGATCCTTGACGCCACGCACGCGATGGTAAAGGATCAGTACGACAACTACAACAACGAGCTGGTTCCGAAGCTGAGAGAAGTGGGACTCCATGTGTTCAACAGTCATGAGGAGCTGACCCCGGAGCAGGCTTCATACATTGATGATTATTTTAACGAGAATGTCTACCCGGTACTGACGCCGATGGCGATGGATTCCTCCAGACCCTTCCCGCTGATCCGGAACAAGACTCTGAACATCGGAGCCTTGATCCGCAAGAAAGGGAGTGACGACGGGCGGACGCTGTTCGCTACCGTGCAGGTGCCGTCTGTTCTGCCGAGATTCATCGAGCTGCCGGAGAAGGACGCGTCTGAGCGCGCCATCATTCTGATGGACGAGATCATCGAGAGAAATATCTCCCGGCTGTTCCTCGGCTACGAGGTTGTATGCGCGCACCCTTACCGGATTATGAGAAATGCGGAGCTCGGCATAGATGAGGATGAGGCAGCCGATCTTCTGGTGGAGATTCAGAAGTCGCTGCGGAAGAGACAGTGGGGCGAGGTCATTCGTCTGGAGGTGGAAGAAGGCATCGAAGCGGAGCTTCTGCAGATCCTGAAAGAGGAGTTCCAGGTGCGGGAGCCGGATATCTTCTATATCCCGGGACCTATCGATCTGACGTTCCTGATGAAGGTCTACGGAATAGAAGGATTTGATCAGTACAAGGTTCCGAAGTATACGCCGGCGGATGTTCCGGCACTTCAGAATGATGATGATATTTTCACCAACATCCGAAAGGGCGATATATTCCTGCATCATCCCTACATGAGCTTCCAGCCGGTAGTTGATTTTGTAAAGCAGGCAGCGTCCGATCCGAATGTACTCGCCATCAAGCAGACGCTCTACCGTGTCAGCGGCCATTCCCCGATCATCGCTGCGCTCGCGCAGGCGGCGGAAAACGGCAAACAGGTGACGGCTCTGGTCGAGCTGAAGGCACGGTTCGACGAGGAGAACAACATCGTCTGGGCGCAGAAGCTGGAAAAAGCCGGCTGCCATGTCATCTACGGACTGGTCGGACTGAAGACACACAGCAAGATCACGCTGATCGTGCGGAAGGAGGAAGACGGCATCCGCAGATATGTTCATCTCGGAACCGGAAACTACAACGATTCCACCGCGAAGCTGTACACGGACTGCGGCATTCTGACCTGTGACGAGAACATCGGCGAGGATGCCACCGCGGTCTTCAATATGATTTCGGGATACTCCGAGCCGGACCGCTGGAATGATCTTATCGTTGCGCCGATCTGGATGCGTGACCGCTTCCTGCATCTGATTCGTATGGAGGAAAAACATGCGCGCGAGGGACAGCAGGCAAGAATCGTGGCGAAGATGAACTCCCTGTGCGATCCGGAAATTATCGCGGCCCTCTACAAGGCCTCCGCTGCAGGCGTACGGATCGATCTGATCGTCCGCGGAATCTGCTGTCTGAAGGTCGGAATCCCGGGCATCAGCGAGAACATCACTGTGCGATCGATTGTCGGAAACTTCCTGGAGCACGCAAGAATCTTCTATTTCTATAATAACGGCAGCGAGGATGTCTACATGGGCAGCGCGGACTGGATGCCCCGTAACCTGGACAAACGTGTCGAGATCGTCTTCCCGCTCCTGCAGCCGGAGACGAAGAAGCAGGCAATGCACATCCTGGAGATTCAGCTTGCGGATACCGTGAAGGCAAGCATCCTCCAGCCGGACGGAACCTACAGGAAGCAGGATCTGGAAGGCAAGGAGAGGATCATCGCGCAGGATTATTTCTGCCGGGAGGCAACGGAGATGGCGAAGCAGCAGAAGAACAGCGGCGACAGCCGTGTCTTCATCCCCGCGGAACCTGTGACCGTGCCGGAGGAAGCGTAAGATTGTTGTGCTCTTGTGAATAATAGCATTCATGTTGAACGTGAACACAATTCAGCAAGACTTGTCCAGATACAGAAAATTTTTGACTTGCAGACATACCCGGGAAAATGTATTCTAATATCGTCTTCAGGGAGCGAAAAAATTTCAAATGCATTCCTGCAGGATTTCATGACGGACAGGGAAAAATGAAGATGTCTGCAGCTGGAGAGATAATACAGACTTCAGCAAGATGAAAATCATTCAACTTGTTGACAAATGAAATTCCACATAGTAGAATACAAAGAGTTTGAAGTAATAGAGGGAATGGCGGTTATGGAAAAGCGAATTTTATCGATCCTGGTTGACAATACATCGGGAGTCCTTACGAGAATCGCAGGACTTTTCGCGAGACGCGGCTATAACATCGACAGCATCACCGCAGGTGTGACCGCGGATCCGCGGTTCACCAGAATCACAATTGTGACCAGCGGAGACGAGCTCGTTCTTGAGCAGATCAAGAACCAGGTTCAGAAGCAGGTGGATGTCAGAGACATCAAGATCCTGGACGCAGATACAAGCGTTATCCGCGAGCTGGCGCTGCTGAAGCTTCGGGTCAGCGAAGCGGAGAGAGACAAGGTTCTTGCGGTTGCGAATATTTTCCGCGCGAAGATCGTAGATGTGGGACTGAATTCCATCATCATTGAGCTGACCGGATCTCAGAGCAAGCTGGAGGCATTCTTCGAGCTTACCAAGGAATATGAGACGCTGGAGCTCGCGCGTACCGGAATAACGGCACTGTCCAGAGGAATGGACGATGTCACGTATCTGGACTGAACGGCTGTACAATATCACCCGTTTACCGGAACTGGTACCGGAACTGGCTGACCGGTGTGCTGTCTGGCAGCGAACGTTTCCTCAATGCCGCTCTTTCGCAGGGACCGGCAGATTTGCTGCGGCACTTGCGGCACACCCGATAGAATCAGTTAGCTAAAGAGTTTACTCTTTAACATATATAAGCCGCTGTATACGGCAGAATAAGCCACTGTATACGGCAAAATCTAAAATTATATGGAGGAACTTGTATTATGGCATGGAAAATGTTTTATCAGGAAGATTGCGATCTGTCTCTGCTTGACGGCAAGAAAATCGCCATCATCGGTTACGGCAGCCAGGGTCATGCACATGCACTGAACCTGAAGGATTCCGGATGCGACGTCATTATCGGCCTGTATGAGGGCAGCAAATCCTGGAAGAGAGCCGAGGAGCAGGGCTTCAAGGTTTATACAGCGGCTGAGGCTGCAAAGCAGGCAGATATCATCATGATCCTGATCAACGATGAGCTGCAGGCAGCTATGTACAAGAAGGACATCGAGCCCAACCTGAAAGAGGGAGATATGCTGATGTTCGCTCATGGCTTCAACATCCATTTCAACCAGATTATCCCGCCGAAGAATGTCGATGTCACCATGATCGCACCGAAGGCACCAGGCCATACCGTTCGTTCCGAGTACCTCAGAGGACGTGGAACTCCCTGCCTGATCGCTGTTGAGCAGGATTACACAGGACATGCACAGGATCTTGCCCTTGCATATGGCGCAGGAATCGGCGGAGCTCGTGCAGGACTTCTGGAGACCGACTTCAGAACCGAGACCGAGACTGACCTGTTCGGTGAGCAGGCTGTTCTTTGCGGCGGCGTTGTAGCTCTGATGCAGGCTGGATTCGAGACTCTGTGCGAGGCCGGATATGATCCGAGAAACGCATACTTCGAGTGCATCCATGAGATGAAGCTGATCGTAGACCTGATCTATCAGTCAGGCTTCGCAGGAATGAGATATTCCATCTCCAACACTGCTGAGTACGGCGATTACATCACCGGACCGAAGATCGTTACCGCTGAGACAAAGAAGGCAATGAAGAAAGTCCTGTCCGACATTCAGGATGGTACCTTCGCGAAGGACTTCCTGCTTGACATGAGCCCGGCAGGCGGCCAGGCACACTTCAAGGCACTTCGTAAGCTCGCTTCCGAGCATCCGTCAGAGAAGGTCGGAGCTGAGATCCGCAAGCTGTACAGCTGGAACGATGAGGACAAGCTGATCAACAACTAATCCCCATTTCCACATATACAAAAGTATCCATATAAGCCGGGGGCTGAGAATGCCCCTGGCTTGTTTTAGTTTACGCCAACAGTGAGCCGCAGCCGAATGCGAAGTATTCGTGTGCGGCGAGCGTCGCGATAGCGAGATAAAGCTCGCGCAGCGTGTTTTATCTCGTTGCCGGGATCCGCGAATTGTTGTAAAATAAACAAGATCTGCCGTTATGCAGAGTATGGCGGTTACTGCATTTTTTTTAACATGAGTGTTTATGGAGGACAAACAGATGGGAATGACGATGACGCAGAAGATCCTCGCGCACGCAGCCGGACTGGACAGTGTAACTGCCGGTCAGCTGATTGAGGCGAAGCTGGATCTCGTACTTGGAAATGACATTACCACACCGGTAGCCATTGACGTCATGGACGGCTTCAAAAAGCAGCAGGTTTTTGACAAGGACAAGATCGCACTGGTAATGGATCATTTTATCCCGAACAAGGATATCAAATCCGCGGAGCACTGCAAGCAGGTGCGTGAATTTTCACAGAAGTATGACATCACGAATTATTTTGACGTCGGACAGATGGGCATCGAGCATGCGCTTCTTCCGGAGAAGGGACTCGTGGTTGCCGGCGACGTTGTCATCGGAGCAGATTCCCATACCTGCACCTACGGCGCGTTAGGAGCATTTTCCACAGGTGTGGGAAGTACGGACATGGCTGCAGGAATGGCCACCGGCAGAGCATGGTTCAAGGTCCCCTCCGCTATCAAGGTCGTTCTGACCGGCAGGAAAAATAAATGGATCAGCGGCAAGGATGTCATCCTTCACCTGATCGGAGAAATTGGTGTAGACGGAGCACTCTACAAGTCCCTGGAGTTCACCGGAGACGGAGTTGCGGATCTGACGATGGACGACCGTCTGACGATCTCGAATATGGCGATCGAGGCGGGCGGCAAGAACGGAATCTTCCCGGTAGACGACAAGACCGTCGAATATATGAAGGAGCATTCCACAAAGAGCTGGACCGTCTATGAGGCAGATCCGGACGCGGAGTACGAGAGAACGGTGACGATTGATCTCTCTGCGCTGAAGTCCACGGTTTCCTTCCCGCATCTGCCGGAGAATACCCATACCATCGATGACTGCGGAGACATCCGGATTGATCAGAGCGTCATCGGATCCTGTACGAACGGAAGAATTCAGGACCTTCGTGAGGCTGCGGAAATCCTGAAGGGCCGCAAGGTGGCGAAGAACATCCGATGCATCATCATTCCGGCGACGCAGGCGATCTATCTGCAGGCACTGAAGGAAGGACTGATCGAGACCTTTATCGAGGCCGGCGCTGTCGTAAGCACACCGACCTGCGGACCCTGCCTCGGCGGATACATGGGAATCCTGGCAGAGGGTGAGAGATGCATCTCCACGACAAACCGTAACTTTGTAGGACGGATGGGACACGTGAAATCTGAGGTTTACCTCGCAAGCCCGGCGGTAGCGGCGGCAAGCGCGGTCACTGGAAAGATCAGCTCTCCGGCAGAGCTCGGCTTATAAGGAGGAAGTAAGATGCAGGCACAGGGAACAGTATTCAAATATGGTGATAATGTAGATACCGACGTAATCATTCCCGCCAGATATCTGAACTCTTCAGATCCGGCGGAGCTCGCAACACACTGCATGGAGGATATCGACAGGGAATTTGTGCACAAATTCCAGAAGGGCGACATCATCGTGGCGAACAAGAATTTCGGCTGCGGCTCCTCCCGAGAGCACGCGCCGCTGGCCATCAAGGCTGCAGGCGCAAGCTGCGTTATCGCCGAAACCTTCGCACGCATTTTTTACCGCAACTCGATCAATATCGGACTGCCGATCATTGAATGTCCGGAGGCGGCAAAGGCAATCGGTAACGGAGACAAGGTGAAGGTGGATTTTGACTCCGGAAAAATCTACGATCTGACAAAGGGCACGGAGTATCAGGGACAGCCATTCCCGCCGTTCATGCAGAAGATCATCTCTGCCGGCGGCCTCGTCAACTACATCAACGAGGAGAGCTGAGGAGCTGCCGAAGGCTTCGGCTGCCGTCTGACGAAAAAGTGCACTTACTTCCAGGTCAGCAATTAAAAAAATAGATTTACATTGTGTGATCTTTGCGTTATAATGATCAGGTGCTGTGAGTAAGGATACTTTGATCAAGGTTCATCTGCAGCATCTGATTACCGGGGTATGGCTCAGTTTGGCTAGAGCGCACGGCTGGGGGCCGTGAGGTCGCAAGTTCGAATCTTGTTACCCCGATTGCTTGAGGATCTCCGTTTGGAGGTCCTCTTTTTTTCTATATAAGCCCGTCGAAAACGCAGACAGGTTGTCTGTTCTAACAAACCGGAAGACTGATTTTGAGGTGAGCATGAGGTGAAGAAAGTGGGCATCTTGTTATTTATAATCGGAGCGGCTGCCATAGGTTACGGCTTTCTGATCCTTGCCGCGGCGTCGGGTACGAAATTTTTTGCAATATGGTTTCTGATCGGGGCATTTATTATCTGGGCGGGATATATGACGAACGGGAATCACTGGCGCGCCGTTCCGCCTGCCGTCCGGATCGCTCTGGCGGTTCTGGTCACTGCCGCTGTGGTTATCGTGGCAGCAGGAACGGCATGCATCATGACTCATTTCCACGACAGGGCGCCGGACGGACTTGACGAGATTATCGTTCTCGGCGCGCAGGTCAGAGAGTCAGGACCGAGCCGGGTGCTGAGAAGCAGGCTGAATGCAGCGGCGGCGTATCTGGCGGAGAATCCGGATACGGTATGCATCGTCAGCGGAGGGCAGGGACCGAATGAGCCCTGCACGGAAGCGGAGGCTATGAAGGAATATCTTGTCCAGAAAGGCATCCCGGAGAACCGGATCCTGGAGGAGGACAAATCCACGACAACTGTGGAGAATCTGGAATTCAGCAGCCGGTTTCTGAACCGGAAGGAGGATTCCGTGGGAATTGTGACGAACAATTTTCATGTGTTCCGCAGCCTGAAGCTCGCGAAGAAAAACGGATACCGGAACTGCCGGGGGATTGCGGCGGGCTCCACACCGCTGTACCTTCCAAATAACATCCTCAGAGAGTGTCTCGGTATCGTGAAAGAAGTCACGTGGGGGAACTTCTGAGTGTTCCTTATCGTGAAAGTGGTCGTGTACTGGAACTTCTGATTTTCCTCTCCTGGAACAGGTCTCTTCTGTTCATCCTTTTTTATAATGGCTTGCAGTCTCTTCGAAAGCATGGCTCATCTCCAGCAGAAGAATGGATTGCTGCAGGTACAGGGACAGATCCGGGCCAAAGGAATCGCAGTGCATAAGGTTTCTTATGGTCCGGATTCTTTTGTTCACAGTATTCCGATGCAGAAACATGGCATCGGCAGTTTTCTGTGTGGACTGGTTATGGTCCAGAAAGGATTTCAGTGTGTCGAAAAGCTCTGGCCTTCCATTGCTTTTCTGTTTCCAGAGATAGCGGATGACAGGATCGCAGAAATACAGCTTTTCGTCTGCCGGATCACTCCCGAGTAGAAAGCGGTTCCCGTAGGAGCGGAAATTGCGGATCAGATTGTCGCCAGAAAGGGAAAAAAAGTTTCCCGAAACTGGAAAGTCATCGGCTGCAGCAGGAATGGTATTCCTGGAAACAGCGTGGCCTGAAGATGAACAGCATTCGGCCCCGGTCACCGGCGGGATATTGTTCCGAGGCATTCTGCGTTGATTTAGAGCGAATTCTGCCTGTCGGAACATATAGGATAGTTCTTGAAGGCCCGGTTCCGGGAGACTGAAACCGATGGCCACGAGATTACGCGCGGAAAAACTTTTCAGGAAGGACATAAACTCTGTGCGCATGAACGTGCTTTCCACAGCAACCAGCGCCACGTATTCGGAGATTCTGAGGCAGACGCATTCCGGGAAGGTCTGTTGAATCGAGTGTTGTATGATGCTGAGAGCTCTTTGGTCCGTGTAGCTGTCACCGAATTGTTGGGGTTTCAGCAGGACGACCTGAAAGACATCATCGTCCTTCCAGTTATAAAAATGAAGTTGGGTTTTCAGATCGTTGGGGTTGACTGCTTTTTTCTGGATGAGGCGGAAAAATACATTGGCGGAATCATTCTCATTCTTTATTGTCTTTCCCATATATGCCTGAAGAATCTGCCCCAGACGGTGGAGAAGCTGTGCGTCTCCGGGGTTTACAGGTCTGTTCTTCTCCAGAAGCGTGATTCTGCCGCAGGTGGCAGAGTCAAAGGCAAGGCCCTCCGTCAGACCGTTGAGTGTCATCTGCTCATTTTTTCGCCACTGGAAGGTATGACTCCCGTTCTGAAGTCTCGATTCCATAGCGGCATTATCATAGCGTATCAGATGAATGCTTTGGAGAGAAGAGTAGCCGGTGCGGGCAATGTACTGCCATTCCGCGTCCATCTGGGACAGGTCGTCCACATGTGACATGGCGAGAGCACGGCTGTTTGCATTCTGGATCAGCAGCGGGTTTTGGAAAATCCGTTCCGAGCGATCAACGATATTCTGGAACCTTCCATGCTCTGCATCGTCTTCCACCTGAGATTCCCAGTCCTGATAATAGTCAAATACACCCTGGAGAAGCTCAAAGGCTTCTATGGCTCTGAGACCTTTCACCCGGATGATGTCTCCCTCCCCGTTAAAGATGACGGAGTTGTCTTCTTCGTACACATATACACAGTTGGTCGCGTAGGCGAGCCGGGCACTGTTCAGAACAGCTTTCGCGGTATCACGAATCTGAAGCGTCAGGTCATCTGCCATCAACGGCATCAGACGATTGGCAATCATCCACATACTAAGTTTCATTTCTTATCCTCGTCGATTTTCCCTGCTGTCTCTCCGATTTTCTGTTATTCCTGTCACGATCAAATCCCTGGTTGTCGTGTAGTGGTTTTTCTGTTATTCCTGCCACGATCAAAGCCCAGGTTGTCGCGTGGTGGTTTTTCTGTTATTCCTGTCACAATCAAACCTCTGGTTGTCGCGCAGTGATCCGGGATGCCGGATCGGCGGCTGTCGCCATCCCGGAGTTCCATCATCCCTTGCGCATATTCATTGAGAAGCAGATATTTCTCGTTCACCTTCTACCCGTGATCATGAGTATGGTTTTACGGGTGCAGTTTTATTCTAACGAAAGCGGTCAGAGAAAACAATATTTAGAGATGCAATAGTGCTGTATTTGCATATAAAATTAATAAAAAAATCAATTAATCATGTGCGTTTTCGACATTTTCTGTATGCGGGTGAGGAAGTACTATGGAAATATCAAAAGCAGTTGTATGAAGAAACGGCGCCGCAGATTGACGTACAGCTGACGAAAGGGAACTGCTGCGGAGAACAGGACAGAGGGGAAAATAGCAGCAGTCAGATGTGGACTTCGTTGGATATAACGGGAGGAGGGATATTTGTGCAGAAAGAATCACAGGCAAGGTCGGCGAAACCCTTAAGCAGGCCGTTGAAAACATTTTTTGGTATCGGAGATTTCGGCTTTACATTGATGACGAATATCGATACCTTTTATGCTTCTTATTTTTTCATTAACATTGCGCTTCTGCCTTTGGCGACAGTGTCGGTGATCACGACGATTTCTGCGGTCGTCGATCTGATCCTTTCCTGTCTCTACGGGGCATGGATGAACAAGATCAAGCCGGGCAAATGGGGGAGATACCGTTCATGGCTGGTGCTTACGCCGTGGATGGTGCCGTTCCTTTACATGTTCGAATTTGTAAAACTCGGCAATACGACGGTGATGGTAGTTGTGATGACCATTGCCATGATCACAAGCCGGATTGCATGGAATATTCCGTATATCGCGAATATCTCAATGATCAATATCGCTGGAAAGACAACGGAAGACAGGATGGCGCTTTCTTCGATCCGAAATGTGTGGACCGCGCTTGGCAGTGTTGTTTATTCTTATCTCGGACCTATGGTTGTAGCTGGTTTTACTGCGGTTCTGAGTGAGAAAAACGCTTATGCGGCAACTGCATTTGTATTTGGCGCATTCATGGCTGCTGCATACTTCGCGCATTTCAAGATGTTCAAGGGCTATGAGGAAACCGGGGAGGAGAAACTCGCCCGGATTGCAAAACAGAAGCAGGCAGAAAGCGCGCCGAAGGTGAGTGCAATCGCAGCGGTCAGATGTAATCCGCATCTGCTGGCTTTAATGCTTTCTTCCACTACAAAGTACATGGTTCTGTTTCTTGTGAATGGTATTGCGATTTATTACTTCCAGTATATAGCACTGAAACCGGCAATGTTTGCGGCATTCATGCTGATCACAAATCTCCTGGGAGTTCTGGCATCGTACATTTCAAGATTCTTCGTCGCCAGAGCAGGGGCCAAAAAGACCGTTGTGTGCGCATATCTCATCATGGGAATTGCCATGCTTGCTGCATTTGTGATTTACGAAAAATGGATTCCGGTGATCATCCTGATGGCTGTTACTTTTTTCGCCATGAATATCACTACCACCTGTGATCCGGAACTTTTTGCTACGTGCGCTCAATTCAGCTCGGCAAAAACCGGGTTTGATACGACCGGAACTGTCATGGGTCTTCTCACCGTTCCGGTGAAATTTGGAATCGTAATGCGGGGCATCCTGATTTCTGCAGCCCTTGCAATCGGCGGTTTTTCGGCAACGGTGGATCCCTCACAGGCTACGGAGCAGATGAAACGGGGAATCTGCATTGGCTTTATGATCATTCCTGCTCTTGTAGTAATTGCAGGCGCAGTGATCCTTGCTTTCGGCTACCGGCTGGGCAGAGAAAATACGGAAAAATAAAAAGCAGAATATGGATAACCGCATCTGAAATGAGTGGCATATCTGTAAAGAGAGAAGGTGAAGGAACATCATATCTTCGAAGAGAAAAGGTGCAGGAACATCATATCTGCAAACAGATAAGGTGAAGGAACATCATATCTGCGAAGCAAAAAGGTGAATGGCATTATATCTGTGAATGGAAATATTGGTGAAGCGAAAAGGAGGAGATTATATGCTGACAAGAAGACAGAATTTATTGGAGACGATTCACGGTGGGCATCCGGACCGGCTGGTCAATCAGTATGAGTACATGCAGCAGGTGTTTGATCCGGTGCTGCTGAACGCGCTTGGCAACTGCCCGAGAGGTGGAACGGCGGTGAACGGCTGGGGTGTGACGATCGAATTCCCGGATTACGTGCCGGGTCCGTTCCCGGATACCAGCCCGGAAAAGGTAGTCATCAAGGATATCGAGCATTGGAGAGATTATGTCAAGGCGCCTGCCGTAGATTTTCCGGAGGAAGCATGGGCACCATTTGTGCAGCAGGCGGAATCCATTGACCGGAATGAGTATTTCGTCGCAAACTTCATTGCACCCGGAATTTTTGAAAAACTCCATTATCTGATGGGCATGGAGGAGTGCATGATGGCCTTCTATGAGAGCCCGGACGAAATGCATGAATTGATTGATTTCCTGACAGATTGGGAGATTCAATGCGCTGAGCAGGTGATCCGTCATCTCCATCCGGATGCACTGTTCCACCATGATGACTGGGGAAGCCAGAAATCCACATTTATGAGTCCGGCGATGTTTGAAGAGTTCATTCTTCCGGCCTACAAGAAGATCTATGGTTATTACAAGGATCATGGCGTGCAGCTGATTGTCCATCACAGCGATTCCTTTGCGGCAACACTTGTGCCCTATATGATCGAGATGGGTGTGGATATCTGGCAGGGCGTCATGAGTACCAACAATGTGCCGGAGCTGATCCGGAAATACGGTGGAAAGATTTCGTTCCAGGGCGGCATCGATAACGGGAAGGTGGATCGCGTTGACTGGACGAAAGAGGGCATCGAACAGGAGGTCCGCGGCGTGGTGGAAGCATGCGGAAACATGTATTTCATTCCGAGCACAACGATGGGCGGTCCGGAGAGCACTTATCCGGGGGTATACGAGGCCGTATCGGAGACTATAGACAAGATCTCTGAGGAAAAATTCGGCTACACCGGAAAATCCGGCAACAAGGCAGATCCACTGTTCGCCCATGTGGACAAGGCGTCGAAGGAAATCTCAAATCAGGATTCGTAAATCAGTCAACAGGTCTGGATTTGCGAACCAATGAGAAGGATGGAATTCGTAAACCAATTACGAAGATTTAAAAGGAAACGAGATAAAACGCGCTGCGCGAGTTTTATCTCGCTATCGCGACGCTCGCCGCACACGAATACTTCGCATTCGGCTGCGGCTCACTGTTCGCGTAAATAAGAAGCAATTACCGGGTCGGCAATATGCCGGCCCGTTTCTTTTCGGTATCAGATACAGAACTTTTACTCCAGTTTATCATCCTTGCATCCATTTCACCGGCCTTGCTTGTGAGTGATGATATGGCGTGAATGCCATATCATAGGAAACAAACGGATTACGTACAGTGCAGGCTGACGAAAGATCAGACAAGGCTGATTTTCGAGACGAATACTCAAGGCTTTGCTGAGGCACTCGGAATACCCTGCGGCCAAGCAGAGAAATAGCGACCTGTCGTGCAGGTCATCGTGACGCAGGTAATCGTGGTGCAGTTCAACGTGATTCAGCTCATCGTGGTACGGCTCATCGTGGAGCAGTTCATCGTCACATCCGCTGAAATTGACAGCATTTTAGGTTTGTTGTATATTTGGGTTTAGTTTTTGGTATGATGAATATATGAGATAAAGAGCATTGGCGATAGAGGGGATGTGGAGTCAACTGCCCACCGCCTGAAGATAGTGGCTTTTCGTCTGCAGCAAACGAAAGGACTTTGTTTATGAAGAATAAACGACTGGGAGATATGCTTGTCTCGTCGCATGTAATTACTGAGGATCAGCTGAATCAGGCGCTTCGGATGCAGAAGGAGCAGAAGAAGCGGCTCGGACAGGTTCTCATCGATAACGGATTCATCACGGAGGCGCAGCTGATTGATACCCTTCGTATACAGCTCGGTATCGATTACATCGATTTGGGTAAGGCCGATATTGATCCGACGATGTCAAAATATATTCCAAAGTCTCTGGCGAAGAAGGCGTTGATCGTTCCGGTTTCCGTCTCCAAGGACTCGCTGTTCCTGGCGATGGCGGATCCACTGAACTTCATGGCGCTGGAGGAGGCGCATGATACATCGAAGAAGAAGATCATTCCGATGATCGCTTCGCAGGCTGCCGTGGAGCATGCGATCAATGTACTCTACAGCAACGAGGGCGCCGCCGAGGCAATGGCGCAGATGATGGCGGATGCCGGGCTGACAAAGGACGAGATCAAGACACCGGAAGAAGAGGATGTCGAGGATGCGCCGACGATCCGACTGGTGAATTCGATCATCGAGCGCGCCTACAATGAGAAGGCATCCGATATTCACTTTGAGCCGACCGAGACGGAAATGGTCATCCGCCTTCGTGTAGACGGGCGGCTTCACAGGATCATGACGATCCCCGGCGACCTGATGGGCTCGGTAACATCAAGACTGAAGGTCATGGCACATCTGAATATCGTTGAGAAAAGAATCCCGCAGGACGGCCGGGCGGTTCTGAAGCTGAAACAGAACGATGTCGATATGCGTATGTCCACGCTTCCGACAATCTATGGAGAAAAAATCGTAATCCGAATTCTCGGTACAGAGGGCTCCATGCTGACCCGCGAGGGAATTGGAATTCCGCAGGACGAGAACGCGAAGATCGACCGGCTGCTCAAGAATACCAGCGGGGTAATCATGATCGTGGGTCCAACCGGAAGCGGAAAATCTTCGACGATGTATGCCCTGATGCAGGAACTGTTAAGTGAGTACACGAACCTGATCACGCTGGAGGATCCGGTGGAGTATCACATCGAGGGCGCCACTCAGGTGCAGATCAACGAAAAGGTCGGCCTGACATTTGCCAGCGGTCTCCGTTCAATTCTGCGACAGGACCCCGACATCATCTGTGTCGGAGAGATCCGTGACGGCGAGACTGCAGAGATTGCGATGCGCGCCGCGATGACCGGACATCTCGTGATCACGACCATTCACACGGAGGACGCGGTATCGGCCATCGACCGTCTGAAGGATATGGGCGTCGCTCCGTACCTGATTTCCGCCGGCCTTCGAGGCATCATCTCTCAGAGACTTCTGCGGAGAATCTGCCCCACCTGCAAGGAAGAATACACGCCCGAGGCGGAATCGCTTTCTCTGGCCAGAATCCACAATTACCCCGGAAGAAAGTTCTACCACGGAAAAGGCTGCGACAACTGCTACCATTCCGGCTACCGCGGGCGAATCGGCGTATTCGAGATCCTGATGATGAACGACGAACTCCGCCACTGCATCACCTGCGGTGCGGACAAGCAGGAATTTACAAGGCTTGCGAAAAAAACAAACTACGTGACAATGCTGGAACATGCAGATAAACTGGTAGAAGACGGTATCACAACAGTTGATGAAATTATCCGTACAATAAGTATTACAGATTGAGTAATGGATGGGAAGACTGCTTTCTTTGCAGAAACTGGGAGTTTACAAGCTTATTTGAAAATTCGGGATGTATTTATGATTGCAGGGATAGCTGACTTGAATAGAATTGCAGGGACAGTTGACATGAATAGAGCGGTTCGAAAAATGAGAGGCATAAAGATATGATGAAGGTCGACCAAATGGTTATGACAGCAGCGGCGATGCGCGCATCGGATATCCACCTGATCTGCGGACTTCCGCCGAAAATTCGTGTGGACGGAATACTTCAGGATCTGACAAGTGATGTTCTGACCGATGATGACTGCAAAAAAATAGCTGAGAAACTGGCGGGAGAGCATTACGATTCCATTCGTGATATCGGAGAACTGGACATGGCGGCGTCCATCGGCGGCGAGCGTGTCCGTATCAACCTGTTCCACCAGAGAGGCCATATCTCAGCAGCACTGCGTATCCTGAGCAATCATATCCCGGAGGTCGAGGAGCTGGGACTACCGAAGGCGGCAGAGAGGTTCGCCAATTACCGGAAAGGCATCGTGCTCGTCACCGGTGAGACCGGTTCCGGAAAATCCACAACACTCGCAGCGCTTCTGAATCGCATCAATGAAACACGGGCAGAGCACATTGTAACGTTGGAGGATCCGATCGAGTACCTGTACGAGCCGAAGAAGAGCATCATCAACCAGAGAGAGATCGGAACAGACACCAGAAGCTACGAGGACGGACTCCGGGCGGTTCTGCGGGAAGACCCCGACGTCATTCTGATCGGTGAGATGCGTGATCTGACCACAATCGAGACGGCGCTGACGGCAGCAGAGACCGGTCACCTCGTCTTTGCGACGCTTCACACGAACTCCGCCGTCGATTCCATCGACCGCATGGTCGGCGTTTTTCCGGAAGAGAGACAGCCGCAGATCCGTATGGAGCTGTCGACCACACTGAACGCGGTTCTCTCGCAGCAGCTTCTGCCCAGAGCAGGCGGCAAGGGCCGGATTCTTGCGGCGGAAGTCATGATCGTCACGACTTCGATACGAAATTTGATCCGCGAGGGCAAAACACCGCAGATGCATTCCGCGATGCTGACATCCGCAGCGGAGGGCAGCGTTACGATGGACAACTTCCTCCTCGAGCTCGCCGCGGACCGCAAGATCACGCCGGAGACCGCACTGCAGGCCTGCAACGATGCCGACTATATGAAGAAGAAATTCATGTTCTGAGAGGACCGTTGTGGCAGGGATCTGTGAATAACCAGGCATACTCCGGATTGCCCGGATGGATCGCTTCGACCGTCGTCGCATGGATCTGTGAATAATCAGGCATACTCCGGATTGCCCGGATGGATCTCTGCGCTCGTCGCCGCATGGATCTGTGTATCACCAATATCGGGTGATTTACGCGAATAGTGAGCCGCAGCCGAATGCGAAGTATTCGTGTGCGGCGAGCGTCGCGATAGCGAGATAAAATTTTTCTGAGAGGAAAAGTGCGTATGACTACATACCAGTACCGCGCCATTGATACCGACGGCAAATCAATCCGTGGTGTCGTACAGGCGCCGGATGAGTATTCAGCGGTGCAGAAGATCCGGCAGAGCTGCCCGATCATCACTGAAATTTCCGCTGTGAAAGAATCCCGAAATGTGCTGTCAATGGAGTTCGGCGGGAAACCGAAGGTAAACGCCAAGATTCTTTCCGTTCTCTGCTCCCAGTTCGCCGTAATGCTGAGATCGGGTATGCCGGTCGGGCGGTGCATCTCAATGATCGCCGAACAGACCGAGGACAAAAAACTGAAGAAGATGCTGCAGGAGGTCGCTGCTGATGTTGAGGATGGAAGCAGCCTTGCGTCAAGCCTCGAACGAAACGGGAAAGGCGTTTTTCCATCGACCTTTGTGGAAACAATCCGGGCAGGTGAGCAGTCGGGTACCATTGAGAACTCCTTCTCGAAGATGCAGATCTACTATGAAAACGCAAGCAAAAATCAGGAGAAGATCAAGGCGGCAATGACCTATCCGATCTTTGTCGTTATTGTAGCGATCATTGTCCTGATCATCATCATGGCAAAGGTTATCCCGACGCTTACCAGCACCTTTGAGTCGCTCGGCGGCAATCTGCCCATGATGACACAGATCACCATCGCAATTTCGAATTTCTTCGCAAAGTGGTGGGCGCTTTTTGTGATTGTCATTCTGGGAGCCGTGATCGGACTGTCCGTGTACTTTCGGACCGATAAAGGCGTGCTTGTCAAGGGAAAGCTTCAGCTTCGGATGCCTGTCATGGGAAAAATTAACACAGCCAACAGCGCTGCTCAGTTCGCGGATACAATGTCTGTGCTTCTGGCATCCGGCCTTACGGTCAACAATGCCGTGGCGGTAACGGCAAAGGTCATGGACAATGAGCTGTTCCGGCGCGACGTAGCGGCCATGCAGCCGAAGATTGAGGAAGGACAGCCCCTGGGCAAATGCATCGAGGCGAGCGTCTATTTTCCGGACAACCTCAAACAGATGACCGCGATCGGAGAGGAAACCGGTTCGCTGGAGGATACCCTGCAGACAATCGGAGAGTACTACAACAACGAAGCGGACTACCGGATAAAACAGGCACTGGCAAAGCTGGAGCCGACGCTCCTGATTTTCCTTGCGTTCTTTGCCGGGTTTATCGTCATCTCAGTCTATCTGCCGATGTTCACGATGTACAACCTGATGTAAGAGAGGACCGGCGGATCAGAGAATGAACTGAAACAGAGGAACGGCGGGAATGGGGAAACGGAATCGATCGATAATCAGAAATGAACGGGGAATCGCGAACCTGACCGCTGTTCTTCTGATCGCGGTGATTTTTTTCTGCGGCATGTTTGTGGTTCGGATGTATGTCTGCCACCTGAACGACGCGAAGCTGACCTTCGACCGGAATCAGGTCGAGAATGCCATCAAGGCCGCAAAGGTCCAGTACATGGAAGACGGGTTCGGCGGTGATGTCACTTACTATTTTGACTCTGTCAACAGCCGGATGCTTGGCTGGGATGAGATCGGGAAGATCGAGGGGTACGGGCGCTCCGACCGCAGGCACAACGCGAACGGGGAGACAGGAGCACTCGGTATTCCGAATCTCGGAGGAAAGAACGGCGGGCAGCTTCTCGCGCTATCCGTGGAGGACAGCGGGACGGTGGTTCACCCAAGATGGCAGGGACATACACTGACCGCCTACGACTACACCCTCATGACCGTCAGTGAAAGACGTCGGCTGAACACAGAGCAGAAGGATCAGATCGAGAAGGATGCTGCGAAGACCGGGACGAAAATCGCCGGTCTCAGCGTGGCTGCATCTTCATGAAGTTGTGTTCTGTATTTGAGTTGTGCATTTGAGCTGTGCATTTGAGCTGTGTATTTGAACTGTGTATTTGATAAGAAGGGGAATCGAGGTGGAACCAACTCTATTTCTGACAATATACGGCGGAGTCGTCAGCTTCATCTTCGGTGCCGTCTTCGGCAGCTTTATCAACTGCCTTGCGTGGCGGATTGTGCACGGTGAGAGCGTGCTGAAGGGCAGAAGCCACTGTGCGGTCTGCGGTCATCCGCTTTCAGCGGCGGACCTGGTGCCGATCTTCAGCTACATGTTCCTGAAGGGCAGATGCCGGTACTGCCATAAGAAGATTTCCCCGCGGTACATGATCGCAGAGCTGATTCTCGCCTGCGCCTTCACAGGTGTATATCTCCGATACTGGATCAGCATTCTCACGATTCGATACATGATCCTGTCCTGTATCCTTCTCGGACTTTCCCTGACCGACCTGGATACCTTTGAAATTCCGAACGGCTTCATCGTGGCAGGTATTGTGCTGTGGGCGGTTACCCTTCCCTTCACCGGGGAAAAAATCAAAGACCAGCTGATCTCGGGCCTTCTGGGCGGAGCCGTCATTGCAGGGGCATTGCTTCTGCTTTCACTTCTCTTTGACAAGGTCACCGGCAAGGAAGGACTTGGAGGTGGAGACATCAAGCTTTTCTTTATGGTGGGGCTCTTCACCGGACCGGTAACCGGACTGTTCAATCTGATCCTGTCCTGCATCGTTGGACTCATTTTTGCCGTGATCCGCAGGGAACACAGAATCCCCTTCGGCCCGGCAATCTCCATCGCAAGCTGGATCAGCATCCTGTTCGGCCAAGCCGTAACCGGGTGGTATCTGAACCTGTTCTGACAGGAAGTACCTGATCCGCGCGGTAAGATTTACAGAATAGGAATTCATAAACGTTTTTCGAATCGTTACACAATAGGAAGTACCTGATCTGTGCGATCTGACAAACAGAAGGGTATATGAACTTAATCTGATCTGCTATAATAAAAGAATAGTCTGTATCACGAGGCAAAAAAACATTACGGGAATGAGGGCGTGCTATGCCAAAGAATAAGATACTGGGAATCGATATCGGGAATTACCGGATCAAGATGACGCTGTGCCAGAACAATGTCCCGGTCCGATTTGTGAGCGAGAGAGTGCCGGAGCATCTCGTAAAGGATGGACGCATCATCTCCTGGGACGCAGCCGGGGATTTTATCAAGGAGCTGATGAGGGAAAACGACATCAGCTGCAGGACAGCGGCTGTCACAATGCCGGAGAATACTGCCTATATACGACGGATGGAACTTCCGCTGATGACGATCAGTCAGCTGAAGGTTAACCTTCCCTTTGAATTTCACGATTACATCACAGAAGATCTCGACAAATATATCTACGATTATGCGGTAATCGGCCGAAACGAGAAGAAAATGGAGCTTCTTGCGGTGGCTGCCAGTAAAGATCTGATTCAGAACTACACCGCCATGTGCAGAAGAGCCGGTCTCAGACTCGAAATCATCGCTCCGGAGGTAATTGCCTTCCGCACGATTATTCAGGACTTCGAGAAACGGCACAACATCGAAAAAGGAAGCAGAGACTATGTCATCCTCGACGCCGGCGACCGTACCATCAATCTTCATTTTTTTCCGAAGGGAGAGTACGAAATCACACGAAGCATGGAGCCGGGATGTCACGAACTGGCGAAAGCTTACGCGGAAGCGGTCGGCCTGAATGAGAAAACGGTAAAAAATATCGATATGAGCGCTCTGGACGATCAGAAGGACATCATCCAGGATGACCAGCAGATTCAGGACCTGTACAACAGCATGGCCGTTCAGATCATGCGTGTGCTCAATTTCTACAGCTTCAATAATCCGAACAACAACATCGACAAGCTGTACTACTGCGGCGGCGGATCGAGAATCGACGGACTCATGAAGGAAATTGCAGAGAACGTCGAGCTGCCTCAGATCAGCATCGCCGACCTCATCGAGACGAAACCGGAGTTTGATGAGAGCATGATTCTCGGGCCGCAGTCGCTCGGAATCACCATGTTCTAAGGGCAAAATAAGCATTGATCCTGAAATTACCATGCTCTAAGGGCGGAATAAGCATTGAGCCTGAAATCACCATGCTCTAAGGGGAGGAATAAGCATTGAGCCTGAAAGATCTGTTAAGTATGGAAATCGGCCCCGGCGCTTCCGGAAGCGGCAAAAAGCCGCAGAAGAGCAGCACCGGCGCACGTGGAAAAGGAAAATACCCGACAAAGACAAGCATCAATCTGATCTACCACGAGAACAACGGAAAACGCATCGCCTTCGATCTGGTGGTCTTTGGCATTTTTCTCGTGGCACTCGGGATCTTCACCAAGTTCATGGTGCTGGACAAGCTGAACGAGATCAATACCGCGCAGGCGGAATACAGTGCGAAGCAGGAACAGCTCAAGGAGCTTGTATCGTCTAACAGCGTCTATGACGATGTGAGCGGTCAGTACAGCCACTACGGAACCGGATACATGAATTCCGACGAGCTGGCCATGCAGGACCGGGCAAAAATGATGCAGGTGATTGACCAGGATGTTCAGGTCGACAGCGGAATCAAGAGCATATCAATTACCGGCAACACCGCTACGCTGACCATCGAGCGGACGACATTGTCTGAAGTCTCCGACGTGGTCAAGGCACTCCAGAGTAGCGACATCGTACAGTATGTCTCGCCTTCTACCGCATCCACAGGAGATGACAGCACAGACACAGGCGTTGTGACGGCGGAGATCACCATCACCTTTACCTCCCCAACCGGTGCCGTATCCAGTTCGTCCGGTGACGAAGGACCATCGCTGACGGATCAGCTTGCGAACAGGAAGAAGGAAGCAGAAAGTGAGGGAATGGAAAATCAATGAAACTCAATCGTAAATTTTCCCAAAAAGAAACTGTCCTTATCCTCATTCTGACCTTTGTCCTGCTGGGATTTATCTATTATTTTTTTACCTACGATTATCTCGAGTCACAGCTCCGCAGCTACGACACCACGGATCTGGACAGTCAGATCACGCTGGAGCAGAAGAGAGCGGCAATGATCAGCCAGATGAAGCAGGACATCGCCAACGGCACAGTAGCATATTCCGGCGAGGTCGCCACCTACAACAACCTCAGCAACGAGATGACGGAGCTGAACAACATCTTCTCCGGGACATCGGTCTACAACTTCGATTTTGAGGAGCCGGAGGCGACAGACAGTACGGTTCGCAGAAATATCAACATCACCTTCACCTCCAACAGCTATGCGGAGGCGGAAAAAATCATCAGCAGCCTCTATTCCTGTAAATATCGCTGCCTGATCAGCGATCTCGACATCGCAGCCGGTAGCGAGAGCGGCGTTCTGCAGAGCGGACCGGTCAGCGTATCCATGAAGGTGACCTTCTTTGAGACACTCGAGGGAGCAACAGACACCAGCGGTATCATCGTCGACAGTTCATCCGACGAAAGCCAGACAGACGGCACCACTTCAAGTTCCGCTGCATCATACTGAATGAGGTCCATAAAATTCCGCCGATTACCTAATTTCGTCTAGATTGATTAAAATAATCGGCAAAATTTGGGCAGTAATTCATATGGCTAGACTTGTAAAATAACGAAAAAGCATATATTATAATACCAGTAATAATTTTTATTTCCTTAGTCTTAGAGGAAGTAATGTTCAAGAGGAGGACCTGAAAAATGTTCAAGAAATTAAAAAACAGCAAGAAGGGATTCACCCTTGCTGAGCTGCTCATTGTTGTAGCAATCATCGGCGTACTGGTAGCCATCAGTATTCCGATCTTCTCAGCACAGCTGGAGAAGGCAAGAGAGGCGACGGATCAGGCGAATATCCGGAACGCATATGCAGAGGTTACGGCGGCATGTCTTGCTGACAATCAGACGGAATCCGATGAAACCAATAAAACTGACCAGATTAGTGCGATTACCTATAAGGACGGCACATATAGCTGCACAGTCACCGCGACACAGTCGGATAAAACGAAATGGGAATCGGGAACTACTGTGACCATTGGCGGCCAGCCCGTTAATGCTGCAGCAAGCTGGACGATTTCCGGCAAAAAAGACGGAAAGGTATCGATAAGCTAAACAGGCACTTCTGCATCACCCTCAACCACGCCAGGATCATAATGAATTAACCTCAACATGTTAAATATCAGGTCCCTCATCCTCGTGATGAGGGATTTTGCTTATATAGAAACCATCCGGATTGATCCGGGAACCAGCAACCTCTCAATTCCATGTGCAAGAGCTTTTTTAAACGCACCTTACCTGCTCTGCACTATTACGCGCGCCTGTCCATCGCTTGTAATGACAAAGACTATTGCGCAGAATGAGGCCATTTTCCGCAGATTTCAGAACCTGCGGGCGTTATTACATTTACGGAAAGCATTATCTGATTCTTTTGAGATTATGATGGGGGAGTAATGTGGGGATTCAAGAACGGGACTGGTATCAAAGAGACCAGCGCGCAAAAGAATATAAGGCGGCAGGCGTAAAATATAAAAACTCACAGGGCTGGTACTACAGACTGAATGGATATGATTTCGGTCCGTGTGATAAAGACAATATCTGCCGGTTGATGCGAGAGCACAGACTTGATGACAGCAGCCTGGTGAAACATGGGTCAGGCGAGTGGATGCAAATTTCAAAGCTTCGGAAGGAGTTCCCGAAGGGTGGGTATATTTACAAAACTGGTAAGAAGGGTTCTGCTTCAGTTCATGTTGGAGAGGAGCATAAATCGAGTGTAAGTACTGTTGGCATTATACTTGGGGGGATAACATTCCTGATATGTTTGTGGCAGAAAATAGATATTCCGGTAATGGTATTTTCGATTGCACTTAGCGTGGTCATGCCATCTACGATAAGAGCTGAGAGAGAAAAAAGACGTATCACATTGTTGGGCGTAATGGCAACGATTGTCCTTATAATCAATTTTATTTTTCTGGGGCTGATATTGTTTTTACGGTATTTTAGTTAAAGGGCTCAATGATTTACTTTTGTATTGATGATTGGAAAAATCTAGAGCTATCTTCATAATATTGTTGCTGCAAACAGAGATAATACCTATGAAGACCAGATCAAAAGGAGAATACAATGAATTTCGAAGATTTTACAGATAAAGAACAGAAACAAATCAACGCTGGCTTATCCACCGCGGAGATCAGTGATAAAGAGGCTGCTGACAAGATCCTTGCTCTTGTCCCACAGGAGTGGATCAAGAAGATCCCTTTCTTCGTGAGAAAGCACGCAACGACGAAAACCATCGAGCGAATCGCCAATCAGTATCCTGAGCTGTATGCAGTCGCAAAGAACCCGGGAGAACTGCCGGAAAAAGAGAGTGAGGAACTTCGAACGATCATCACGGATATTTTCAAAGAGAAGATGAACAAGCACAATATCAAGTAATAATCATCATTAGTGATCGTTATAGGTAATAACCGTAGTATGAAAGCAATGTGACGGCATCACGGGACTTTCGGTATTAAGGCAATGATCTGTTAGGGGGATGGTTAATGAGAAAACGGAATAAAGGTTTTACATTAGCAGAACTCCTGATCGTAGTTGCCATAATCGGAGTGCTCGTGGCGATATCCATCCCGATCTTCAGTAAGCTGGTCGAAAAGGCAAGGTTTGCTACGAATGTGGCGAATGCAAGAGCTGCTTATGCGGCGGTAGAAGCGGAACATATCACGACCGAATTTACGCCGGATGAGTTGAATCCAATACGAGATACTTATTACTCTTATGATACCGAGGCAGGTAAGGTTAAAGCAGGAGCCGATCTAAACGGATATGAGGGAGTGGGCTTGAGACAAGATGACCCAGACTTTTCGTATCCGCCTTCTTCCTGGACAACATCTACACGTCCTGGTGATCACTCGGACTGGGCCTTAGGCAAACGTGTCTATAAGAAATGGATATTGGTTGTCAATAATAGTGCTGGAACGGTAAGACAATACTTGGTGTACACCGGATAATGTTTTCTGGATAGAGCATAATCCATGTAACCATGTAGTGATGCCGGACTTCATACGCTTATGGAGGACACATATGATTTCTGCTCAAATTAATGGCTTCCATGTTCGTTCATTCGATGCCTTAACGACACATGAGCTTTATGAAATACTAAGAGCAAGGGCTGATGTGTTTGTGGGAGAGGAGAAGATCCTTTATCCGGACGCGGATGGACTTGACTACAAAAGCCTTCATGTGTTTTGTACCGATCCCATGGGCAAGGTCACAGCATACCTGCGCATGTTTCCGAAGGAAGATGAGCCAGGAACGGTTCAGATGGGACGAGTGCTGACAAGGGTCCATGGAACAGGAGACGGAAGGAAACTTTTGAATGCCGGGATCCAGGCGGCAAGGGAATGCCTGGATGCACGAGAAATATACGTTGAGTCGCAGAAACACGCTGAAGGGTTTTATGCGAAGGCAGGCTTTAAGGTGACTTCTGAAGATTTTATCGAGGCAGGAATCCCACATGTTCAGATGCGCCTGATGGTTTCGAAGACCTGATCGTTTGCCCTCCCGTCGAGAAGATGAGCAGGACAACGTAAAGCACGGCATAAACGCCAACGTCAGCACCAACACAAAGCGCGACATAAGGACCAACATCTGCTACAATATAAAACACAACATCAACCAACACATCAAATCACGGTACTGAATGAGCGGTGTAGAGACTCTACCAGTACCAATGACACCGATGAGACCCGGAATAAACGGACAATCCAGCCCGCTTGTTTCGGGATTTCAGTAATCATAGGAGGTGTGATCCCATGTGGACAAAGAACAAAAAAGGCTTCACACTGGCGGAACTTTTGATCGTAGTTGCCATAATCGGAGTACTTGTCGCGATATCCATTCCGATCTTTAACAGTCAGCTGGAGAAATCACGATTTGCAGTAGACCAGTCTAATGTCAGAAATGCGAAGGCTGCTGCGGCAGCGGATTATTTGAGCACGGGAGCCAGTGGAAAAGTAGAGTATTATTATGATGCATCCAGCGGCAAGGTTACGTCGGATTTTGCAGCTGCAAAGCAGATACCTGTCTACGGCAAATCTACGATGAAGGAAGAAGGTGTAGAAGGCACCGGTAAAAGCAATGGGATGGCCGGCATTGTTATGGTTACCGTTGATTCCACGGGGATAGGAGAGGTGCGCTGGACAAAGAATGATATTGAATACGTTAAAGACAATGCTAGATCCTATCTGTCCGAAGATGGAAAGAGCCTGATCTTTAAACCAACGGGCCTGAAAATATTGTCTTTTAAGGATTCAGTTACACCGCTGCAGCAGTTATCAGAAGATGAAAAAAGTAAGGTAACCACCATTTCTTTTGAAGCAAACAATGAGTATCCTGACGACATCAGTCGGAACGGGCAGGGGAGAGGTATGGATTTTGAGGGGCAGTTCAATGGATATTCCAATGTGACGAGACTTGATTTGTCCGGCATCAGTATTTCAAGAATCAAATTGGAAGACTGGAATGCGCTTTCAAGCCTGAATACCATTGTCCTTCCGACAGCAACTATCAAGGATTCATTTAACATCCCCGGAAAATGGTATTATGTGGAGGGAGAAAAGAAAGTATACCTTCCGAAATACAAATACGACAACAACAGTTCAAGAGTGGATAAGGAAACGAGTGGATTGGAAGGAAAGACGATATATAAAGAAACTTAAGGCTGAGAGCTTTTTGAGTTTTTATAGACGGCGGTGCGGGATGAATGCCTGCATCGCTTTTTTGCCCTCATCAGATTTTGCTTACACTTGTTCATTTTTCAGAGGCCAATGTCCGGCGTTCATGGTATACTGAAGTAAAAGGATCAGAGCGCATATTGGCATTTGATAAAAAGACCGGACAGGAAGATACCCATCCGGTTTATCATGGTTCTGAAGATCAGTTGAGATGTAGTCCACGATTTCATTTAGATCCTCTTCAAGGGGAAGAAATGACAGCTTATACTTTTTCACTGACGCGGCTCCTTACTCTGCTGAAGACTTCGTTTGAGGAGGATCGTTTGTCCGATTTCGCTGCTGCCGCATCGGCCTCGTCAAGCTTACGTTCTGTGTCGTCAGTGAGAGCGGAGTACTGTTCGATACTTAAAAGAACCATGGTGCCATATCCGTTTTTTGTGAGAAAGACAGGTTAATTTGATTTCATGACGGTTTCTTCAAGTTCCGGGAACTTGTTTCTGAGGTCGGATACAGGGCGAATGTTGATCATAGTGATTCCTCCTTTTTTATCATTATTCTGTCATTATATTATCACAATTACAAGAATAAGGAGGGACCGGGGGAGCTAAAGATACTGAAAGACGCTACTACAGAAGACCGATGCCCAAAACCGCGCAGAAAAAGCGAAAACAAACGGGGTATATTGCCCCGTTATTTTTATACCCGAAAGGAAGTGAGCAGAGATGGCAAAGGACGGAACTGCCAGAGGTGGCCACACAGAAGTGTGGTCTCTTTTGAAGCGGTTGGAGAGAACAACATCAAGCATCGTTGCCCTCCAGCACATCGTTCATTGCAATGCGAAACGAAGAGTATTTTTTATATTTCTCAGGATGAGCCTTCATCTTATAATACTCATTCATTGCTGCGATTGTATCAGTATTAGGATTCTCTCTGGTGACGGTAAAAGAAGGTTCATCAACTGTTGAAGGATTAAAACTGGTATTATAATATGATTAAAGAACTTCGTAAGGTAAAAATTTCAGATATGATCATAACAGAATGGGTAAAGCGAAATGAACGATTCGATAAAAGAACTAACAGATGAAATTGTAGCATTCAGAGATGCCAGAGACTGGAAAAAGTTTCATAATTCTAAAGATATGGCAATCTCAATATCTCTTGAAGCTGCAGAACTTTTGGAGGTTTTTCAATGGTCTGGAGAAGATGTTGAGGCTGATACAGATAAGAAAGTATCTAAGATCAAAGAAGAACTTGCGGATGTGCTGATTTATTCTCTGCTCATGGGGCATGATCTTGGATTTGATATATCTGAGATTGTAAAACAAAAGATTGATACAAACAACAGAAAATATCCGGTGGATAAAGCATATGGAAAATCGGATAAATATACGGCATATTTATCGTCTGGAAAGGGAAAAGTATGATCGTTTACGAGGGCATAAAGAGTGACTTTCTGGAAAATGTTGAGGATGACACTATCGCTGACAAGATTGAACAATTAATCTTACAGAAGATGGGAAGACATACGGTGGCTAATGAAAGGATGTCATGGGTTAACTCGATGGAATACATGTATAAGGTCATGAATGATCCTGAAATTCCTTCTGATGCAGGAATTGCCATTGAGTATAATATCCCGCAGACAGCAAAGAGAGTTGACTTTATGATTTCCGGATATGATATCAATAAAAGGCCTGGAATGGTCATTATAGAATTAAAACAATGGAGCAAGCTGAATAAAGTGTACAATAGTAATGCTCTTGTTGAGACTTATACCGGAAATGCGGAACGGAAGGTGGTTCATCCTTCGTATCAGGCCTGGTCCTATGCCCGATTAATAGCGGATTATAATTCTGCAGTGCAGGATCAAAATGTACATCTTATACCATGTGCCTATCTTCATAATTATATCCGAAAGGATGACGATCCCGTCGATGATAGACAGTATGCCGCATATACGTCTGAAGCACCGGTTTTTACAAAGGGGCAGGTGCCTGATTTAAGAGCATTTATTAAAAAGTGCGTAAAAACAGGAGACAAAGAGAAGGTTCTTTATCTGGTTGATCGCGGAACGATAAGACCATCAAAAAGCCTTCAGGATTCTATTGCTTCTATGATTAAGGGCAATAAAGAATTTGTCATGATCGATGAACAGCGTGTTGTTTATGAAGAAATCATAAAGCTATCAACAAAGTGCCAGCGAGATCATAAAAAACGGACCATTATCTGCAAAGGTGGTCCCGGAACAGGTAAGAGTGTAATTGCTGTAAGGTTATTGGCTGAACTGACCCAAAGAGGACAATTTGTTCAATATGTTACCCATAATAGTGCCCCGAGACAGGTTTATGCTGCAAAGCTAAAAGGAAAAGTCAAGAAAAGCAGCGTTGATAATATGTTTAAGAACTCTGGTACTTACACAGAAGTCGGCAATAATAAGATTCATACACTGCTTGTAGATGAGGCACACCGGTTAAGTGAAAAATCCGGAATGTTTCATAATAAGGGAGAAAATCAGATCAAAGAAATCATCCATGCGGCTGCATGCTCTGTATTTTTTATTGATGAAAGTCAACGAGTCACTATGTCTGATATTGGTTCGGTAGACGAAATCTTGAAATGGGCAAAAGAAGAGGGATCAGAGGTAACAGAACTGGAGCTTCTTTCCCAGTTCAGATGTAATGGATCAAATGGATATCTTGCATGGGTTGATGATCTTCTCGAGATCCGTGAGACTGCGAATTATAATTTATATGGACTCGGTTATGACGTAAGGGTTTTCGATAATCCGGAAGATATGAGAAAGCTCATTTTAGAGAAAAATAAGGTGAATAATCGATCCAGAATCCTGGCTGGATACTGCTGGGATTGGCCCAAGAAGACAAGAAATGATACTGATTTTCATGACATTAAAATCGGAGATTTTGAAATTAGCTGGAATCTGGATGGCGGAGAGGCGTTCGCTATCGGTGAATACTCTGTTAACGAGGCGGGCTGTATCCATACCACGCAGGGTCTGGAGTTTGATTATGTTGGTGTCATCATGGGAGATGATATCCGATATGAAAATGGTCATGTGGTTACTGATTTTAAAAAAAGAGCTAAAACGGATCAGTCTTTGCGGGGAATAAAGAAGCTTTACAAAGAACATCCGGAAGATGCAGTCGATCGTGCAGATGAAATCATAAAAAATACTTATCGCACGCTTATGACCCGGGGAATGAAAGGATGCTATATTTACTGTACCGATCCCGGAATGAGGAAATATATCAGAAAACGTCTGGAAATGGTCTCCGAATAATTTATTGTATAAGTCCAGTCGCAATGTTCTTGGCCCACGGGGAGCCTGCTCACCAGTGGGCCAAGAACATTAGCGGCACGGAAGCTGCGAAGCAGCGAAGTGACGCGGGGACTTATACAGTTTGTGACACGACTTATCGTATGAGGTTTACTGTAAAAGATATAGGAGCGATTAGAAACGATCTGACCGCTTCTTTATCCATAGAGCAATTTCCTCCCTGATTTCTGTTTCATTATCAATAATTGTACTCAGCGATGGATTGCGTATTATTACATGGTCTTTTCCCTTACACGCTATTTCCCGGTCTAATTCATCCAGCTCTGGCTCTAACTTACTACGCAAAAGATCTTTGATTTTCTGAAGCTCCTTCTGTGCAGCTCTTGTACGTCCATTGGAAAGATTTTCCGCATAGGTTTTCTGCAGTGTCTGAAAGTCCAGATAGGATAAATCTGCCATGTAGTAGAACTGAAAAAAATTTGAACATGGATTATGTGCACACATATCTTCATTTGTTTGTGCATCCCTGGTACATGGCGTCAACGATGTTCGGATGCAGACTCCTCCCGTTTTTCGACGAATAATCAGATTTTTTCCGAGAGCTTCCTGGATCTGATGAATATCTTTTTTTACATCCAGATGTCTGTCATTGATAAAGAGCTTTATATTGTCACGAAGGTCACTTCCCATGAATCCTATCGGAGTCAGATCATCACCTGCGATTTCACTGATGATTTTTTCGGAATATTCAATATTAGCAAGATCGGAAGGTGCCATAGTGGTTCCTCCTTGAGTTAGGATAAATTAAATGAATTTTCAAAGTATGTGAATCTCACAGGCTGGTTTCCATATTCCTCCAAAGTATGACTATGGAGAGGTCATATAAGGAACGCAGGGACTACCAGGGCGAATGAATAACAGGAGGCAAAGATCAGCATGGATAAAATAAGAACGGATATACCGGAACAGGTGGATCAATTGCGGAAACGATACCATGAGGGTTTTGATCTGATTGATAGCGAAGTTTGTTTTGTCCTTGCTATTTGAGGAACGGGATGACGAAACGGTCAGCGTAACCTATGAATGGACTGCATCAGATGTGGTCCCGTTGAAGGAGGAATTGCAAAGTATCCCGATAACAGAATAACGGGAGCTGTATACACGGTTCGTCTCAGAGGGGATCGTCATGGTGAGGGATACGGAAGTATTTCAGAAGGAACATCCGGATATAAGAACCATCTGGCCGGTGCTTTTTTCGTGCCATGAATGGAGGAAAACAGTATGGCAGATCGTAGTAAATATATAACGCAAGAATTTTAGCGTAAGGCTCATGGTCCGGTATGCCGTTTTCTGAATTCGCTGGGAGTTAGTCCGTAGTGTTTTCGAAAAATCCTTCGGAAGTTGTTAGGGGAATCAAAGCCGATCAGCTCACATATTTCTCCAATTGAGTGTTTGGTTGCACCGAGCAACTGGGCTGCCCGAGCCATTTTCTGCTGCTGGATATTTTCCGTAAAACTCATGCCCGTTGCATCAGAGATGATTCGCTGCATCTGTCGATCACTGTAGTTGAAGAACTGTGCCAGACTATGCAGGGTAATGGTGGTGTAATTGGCCTGCAAATAGCGGAGTATGAACATGATGCTGTCATCAGCCGACTTCATCCGTACGTTGGGAATCTCAATATCCTTTTCATGATGTCTGAGAATGGTAATGAAAAAAGCAGATAGCAAGGAATTTATCATCTGATTTTTGTATCGCTTATTTTGGCAGAATTCCAAATACGCTGCCCTTCCGAGATTCTCCAGTTCCTCGTCCTTGTTGGTATGAATCATCAGATAGGGAATCTCTTCCGGCTCATAGAAGACGCGGTGGAAAAAGGTGGACAAGATGGTGTCGCCTTCCATCAGGGAGAGAAATGAGCGTTCGAAGGTGGATTTTCTTATCAAAATGTTCATTAGGTCAGCATCGTCCGAGAAGGCACTTACTGAATGACTCGTTCTCGGCGCATGGATGCAAATATCTCCTGTATGCATGGTGAAGCTCCCGTTGGGCAGGATGTTCTCACAGGTGCCGTTGATCACGATAAGGAGCTCAAAGAATTCATGCCTGTGCCAGAAGGCAGGGGTGTAGCGCATATGTTTTACGAAGCTGCAATCCATATCTTTTTCAATAAAGGTGTGCTCACCGATATTGGTCGACAGGTTTTTTCTGGCCGGTGACAGGTCTCCTGTAAAAACCTGATCCAGTATATCCCGGACTTCATCCTCTGTGTGTACCTGTTCCAGATGCCGTTCTGGATGGGCAATCCAAAGGCGTTTCAGCCGTTTTTCGGCCTCGGATAGAGGGGTATGAATAAAGGTGTCCATGATAAATTCCCCCAAAAACTAACTATTACATTTATACCACCGTTTCATGGTAAAACGCAAGAACATGGGAAAATGCATGTCGTAAAAGTTACTATTTCATGTCTTCTAAGAGGCTCGTTCTTGTCCCGTTTGGGTGATATCTTTGTACTCAACAAATAATATAAAGACCGGTAAAATGGACCGGTCAGGAAAGGATATCAAAAAATGGAAACGAAAAAGCTGAGATTTTCCGAGAAGATGGCTTATGGACTTGGTGATTTCCCAGAGGTAATCAACTCCATTCTCGCAGCCTTTCTCACCATGTTCTACACCGATAATATCGGCATGGCGGCAGGCGCTGTTGGGACCATGTTCTTCATTTCAAAATTGTTTGATGGCATTACAGACATTCTTGCCGGTGTCCTGATTGACAAGACAAGAACAAAGTGGGGGAAAGCCAGACCATGGCTTCTCTGGCTGGCTGTACCGACCGGTTTTGCAGCTGCCCTGATTTTCTGGATACCACAGAATGCGTCGCAGACGACCCAGCTGATTTATGCATTCCTGACCTTTAACCTGTTCTCTTCCGTAATGTTCACAATCACAGGAATCGCACGGTCTTCCCTGTTGGCACTTATGACACAGGATATGAAACAGCGTGGAGCTATGGCTGCCTTCGGAATGTTTTTTGGCTTAGGCGGCACCATTCTGGGAATGTCTGCAACTTTTCCTCTGATCTACAGATTTGGTGGTGATGTGAAGGCATGGAGAATCGTCTTCACCATCTACGGCATCGTCACAACCCTTGGCCTGTTGTATGCTTTCTGCTTCTCTAAAGAGTATGTAACATCTGTTGAAAAATCAACCACAAACGAGGAATCAAAACTTGGCTTCGCTGAAGAGGTAAAGCTGTTCTTCACAAATAAATATCTGCTGATCGCCCTGGTTATGACGGTTCTGGTAAACTTTGTAACTCAGGTCAACTCAGCAGCCCAGACTTATTTTTATACATACACTATGAATGATCCAATGCTGACAACATCTCTGAATCTGGTCAGCGTAGTTCCGATCATTGTGAGTATTGTGGTGTTCGTGGGTCCATGCCTGGCTAAGTTTGGAAAAAAGAAAACCATGTATATCGGTATTTTGGGCCAGATCATTGGTTTTGTAGTCAGAGGCATTGCAGGTACACTGCAGAGCGTGCCGCTTTTGATCGCAGGCACCATCATCGGCGGAATTGTAACAGGATTGCTTGCTGTACCGGTATCCACCCTTTTTGCAGATGGTATCGACTATGGTGAGTGGAAGACCAATAAGAGAATTGAGGGAATGGGAGCTGCAATCACATCCTTCTCCCAGAAGATCAGCTCCGGGTTGGCTCTGGCCAGCGTTGGTTGGGTTCTTGCCCTCACAGGCTTCGTAGCAAATGAAGTTCAGAACGCGGCAACGAACAACGGTATCATTGCCCTGTTTGGATGGGTACCGGCCATCGTTCTTGTTGTGATCTTTTTGATCATTCGATTCGCATACAAGTATGATGAGATCGCGGAGCAGATAGTGATTGACCTGGATACCAGAAAGAAGCAGTAAAGATCATAAGGAGTAAGAAAGAATGCGTTTACTTGGCAACTGGATTACAAATGGCACGGAGCATCCTTTTTATGTAAGAAAGGTACTGACAGTTACGAAAAAAATCACCCGTGCAGAGGCTAAGGTCTGCGGCCTTGGACAGTTTGTCTTCTATGTCAATGGAAAGAAGATAGAAGATCATGTGCTGGATCCGGGCTGGACAGCTTACGACAAGCTGATCGAGTATGTGAGCTTTGATCTGACAGATGCCTTCAAAGTTGGGGAGAATGTCCTCGGCGCAGAGGTTGGCAACGGATGGTTCATCAAGGACGATCTGGACTACACCTTTGGCTTTCCGTCGTTCATGCCGCCAAACCCAAATCCATATAAAGCCTATGGTAAAGCACTTGTTTTTGCAATGAAGCTGGATATCGACTATGCAGATGGTTCACACGAGACCATCTGCGCAGATGACACCTTTAAGACGGCTAAGCATCCAACGATAAGATCTAACGTCTATGGTTCTGAATTTTTTGACGCATCCCTTGTCCAGGAGGGATGGAGTGAGGCAGGATTTGATGACATTGCCTGGGAGCAGGCTCAGATTCTTGCAGAGGAGGAGGAACCGACAGGCCGGTTGCTGGAGCAGTTCCAGCCGGCGATTAAAGTCATTAAAGACTACCCTGCAGAATATATGCATCATGCTAATGGGCGGGCTATTTATACCTTTCACCAGAACATATCCGGCATGCTAAGCTTCCGGGCAAAGGGAAAGAAGGGGGATACAATCAGGTTTTACCCGGCAGAGAAGTTGGGAGAGGACAAGGATGTGGACCAGGTGGCAAAGAACTGGGTGACCGTAGATACCGTAATCACATATGTGGTGGGAAAGGATGACACCTGGGAGAATTTCCGTCAGAAATTTGCTTACTTCGCTGGTATGTACATGGCGGTAGAAATGCCTGAGACATGTCAGATCGAAAACATGGTGGGGCACGCAATCACAAGCGCCTGGAAGGAGGCTGGCACTTTCTGCTGTGACGACGATCGCTACAATAAGATCTACGACATGATTGAGCGCACTGTCGAGGCAAATATGGTCAGTGTCCATACCGACTGCCCGACTATTGAGCGTTTTGCCTGGCAGGAAACTAATCATCTCATGGGTGCTGCCATTATGTTCATGAAGGATGGAAAAAAGCTCTGGGAGAAGTTCCTCCTGGATATGAGAGTAGGGCAGCATACAGAAGAGGACTACTTTTTTGATTTCGCCGGCAACAAGTTCAAGCCGGGTCAGGGGCTGGTTCCGTCCCAGTGTCCATGCTATATTCCGAATGTACTGCCTGTACCGGGAATGGGAAGCTTCTATGATATTATCCCATGGGGCAGTGCCCTGATTCTGGGAGCCAGATGGCATTATCTGTTTTATGGGGATCAGAAAGTCATCGAGGATAACTATGAGGCGGGGCTGAAGTATCTGGACCATTTGAAGACAAAGATGACGGAAGAGGGATTCATCAGACACGGACTTGGCGACTGGGGCAATCCGGAAGAACAGTTGGCCAGAGAAAATGTTGAGACAGCCTTCCTCTATGCGGATGCGAGGACTCTGGCAGAATTCGCCCGGGTACTTGGAGAGACGGAAGATCAGGCTGATCTCGAGAAATTTGCTGAAGAAGTAAAAGCTAATTACAACGACAGACTTCTTGCCCAGGGACCAGATGGCAGATGGGCATACTTCAGTCTGGAGGAGAAAAATAAGACCGGCGCATTCGTCACAACTCAGACGTGCGAGGCCCTGCCTCTTTACTGGGGCATGGTACCGGAGGATAAGAAAGGCGATGTGGTGGACGTTTTCAAAGAGACTTTGAAAGAAAAAGGTTCCTTCGCAGCAGGCGAGATAGGACTTCCCTATATCATCCAGACAGCAAGAGAGGAAGGACTCAACGATGTGATTGCAGAGTTTATCCTTAAGCCGGATCATCCATCTTACTACGCCTTTGTATTGGATGGCATGACTACACTGGGTGAGTACTGGGAGAAAAATCCGAGAAGCCATGCTCATGACATGATGGGTCATATCCAGGAGTGGTTTTTCAATGGAATCGGAGGCATCCAGATCAAGGCGCCGGGCTTCAAGAAAGTAAGCATCCAGCCATACATGCCAGAGAGTGTGAATCACTTTGTCGTAACACATGACACGCCCTACGGTACGATCCGTGTGGAAGGAAGAAGAGTGGATGGCACGCCGGAGTACGAAATTTCTGTACCGGATGACATTGAAATCGAGTGAAAAAGGAATTGACATCTGTTGTAGAGAATGCAGCAGATGTTTTTTTACGCGAACAGTGAGCCGCAGCCGAATGCGAAGTATTCGTGTGCGGCGAGCGTCGCGATAGCGAGATAAAACTCGCGCAGCGTGTTTTATCTCGTTCTGTAAGGTTGACAAGTAGTAAATGGTATAGTAAACAGTAAATGATCAGCATCTGACGAATTTAGCTGACGCTTGATGTTGTGAAGTCGCATGTTTTACTTGCTGTCATTGTGATATACTTATCATTAAATAAGCCCTTTTCATGTGGGATAATCGTATGAAAGGGAAGCATTTTTCAAAAATGGACTGCCATGGGATGAAAGATATTGACTGCTTCAAGGCGATCGATGATCGTTTTGATTTACGCGAGCGTCGCGATAGCGAGATAAAACTCGCGCAGCGTGTTTTATCTCGTTACAATGCGGCTCAGTCTTCCGGTGCCTGTCTGTCGTGACAGAGAGTGAAAGTCGTAAAGGAATATTTACATATGGATACACATGATATGGATCAGTATATTGCTTCACATCTGGAGGAGGCATTGGCGAAGGAATGGATCTCGCCTTATTTCCAGCCGATTATCCGTACAATAACGAATAGTTTTGCGGGTGCCGAGGCGCTTGCCCGATGGGAAGATCCGGTATTTGGCCTTATAATGCCGGGTACCTTTGTGCCGATCCTGGAACAGAAGGGACTGATCTATAAATTAGACTGCTTTATCCTGAAGAAAGTGGCGAAGCTGCAGCGGAACCGGATCGACGCGGGGCTTGCTGTCGGACCGATTTCGGTTAATCTGTCACGACAGGATTTTGATCACGTGGATATGGCTGCATATGCGAAAAAGGTTTGCGATACGTACAATATTCGCCGCGATCTGATCGTGCTGGAGCTTACCGAGAGTCTGTTGGTCACGGACAAGGAGAAGATGACATCAGTTGTCAGAGAGCTTCGGGCCGAGGAATTTACGATCTGGATGGATGATTTCGGGAGCGGCTATTCTTCCCTGACCTTTCTGAATGACTATACGCTTGATCTGATTAAGCTGGATATGGGCTTTTTGAAGTCCTTTACACATACCTCCATGGAAATCATGAAAAGTGCCGTCAGCATGGCAAAGAAACTGGGCATACGGACGCTTGCGGAAGGGGTTGAGACAGAAGAACAGGCACACTTTCTGAAAGAGATCGGATGCGACATGATGCAGGGATATTATTTTTCGAAGCCGCTGCATATGCAGGAGGTACTGGAATTTCTGCGTCATATGAATATGCCTTCGGAAGTGATCGAATGGAAGGACTTCTATGACCGGGCAGATGCCTGCGCGGTTGACAGCGACGTGCCGCGGGCGGTCATGGAGTATGACATAACAAATGATCATATTCGTTATCTGTATATCAACAGGCATGAAAAGGAACAGCTGCGCAGTATCGGACGTGTTCACAGAGAAAATTCCGAATTTGTCATGAATGTCAGGAATACTTCGCTTCATGCCAGACTGCTGCAATTTTACCGCCATATGCTCCAGGTGGACGGGCGGGCTTCCCTGTATGTATCGGACAATTCTTTTTTTGTTCGTCTGGATGGAAAAATGATCGTTAAACAGGACAATCGATGCGTATTTCTCCTGTCTATCGTCAATATTACCGAGGAACGGACGCAGAAGATCGGAGAAGTACTCTACAAATCGGTATCAGATATTATGCTGTTGTTTGATGATGTCCATGTTCTGAACCCGGAACAGGATACTGCGGATACTGTGCTCAACAATTTCGGTATCGAAGGCGGCCGCACGGACCATGATCCGCTTCGCAAGGGGCTTGAGGACTTTTGCCATCATATGATTTCTCCGGAGGATCGGGAACGTTACTGGGCTTTTGCCGATCCTGACACGATGATTGAACGGTTGCGGAAGGCTCCGGATGGAGTATGCCGCGATTACTTCCGTGTGCTGCATACCGCCGATGATCAAAAAGGAAGCTTTGAATGGAAAGAATTCAATCTTCTGCTGATTCCCGGTTCGGAAGACCAAAAGGTCCTTTCCTGCATCAAGAATGCCGGGCCAACCGAAGGCAGAAAATTCGTTTGGGACTGCTGATTCAGGCGTTTTCAAAACTGCCGCCTCCTTGTAAATGACGAATGGATCAGAGTGACTGAGGCTTTTTGAGATGGAGGTGCCCATGGAACTGATTCGATTTGAGCATGTGTATAAGACCTATGGTCAGGGAGAGGGACAGGTTCATGCCCTCGCTGTTCGCGGTGATCGTGAACGTTCTGATGCGGCGGCAGATTCGCCGTATCAACATGGCCGAGTCGCTCAAGGCGGTAGAGTAGGGGAGGCTTTGGGATTCTCAGTAGGGGAAGATTCGGAATCCTCAGTGGATGATTTGTATAAAATGTGATATCATCAGTACATAGCAGATTGTTCAGGAACTAAGCGGACCGATTTATTTCACGTTATAACGCCAGGTAAGGCTGCCTTCCGTGTAACAATTGGTCTAGTCAAATCGTGAACGCTCTAATAGTATATGTATCCGGCACAAAAGTGCGATCATGTGAACGCAATCGGGAGAGTTGAAGAGTAGTATGAGTGTACCGAGCTGGCTTGTTTTAAATACATATGTGGCGATTCTTTCTATTGTTCTGCTTGGAATGACACTGAGCAAGAAGTCGGGCACGCGCCAGGACAGCAGCTTTGTGTTCATGCTGAGTGTCATTCTCATTCTTCTGATCGCTGATTCATTCAGTAAGGCATATGTGCCTGGAAATCTCGGACTTATGATTTCAAAGGCAGGCACTTATTTCATTTTTGCCTTTGATCCCGTTGGCTATCTGGCTGCGCTGATCTACATTGATTCCTGGACTTCCGGAAAAAAGGATCACGTGGAAAGCGTCTTCTATGGCATCGTCATCGGCTATGTCTGTCTGAATTTTGTATTAGTGACCGTCAGTGCAGCGCTCGATCTGAGATGGTTTTACTGTTTTGCGGGTGCTTCGCACACGCATACGCACGGCAGCCTGTTTGTCCTGAGGGGCCTGATAAACATGATCTTCTGTGCGGTGATTTCTCTGTACATTTTTTTGCGCAGAAGGAAGATCCGTACGCAGTATACGCTTGTTGTCATTATGTTTCCCATGATCATTCTGTTTTCCGGCTTTCTGCAGGTGTTCGTCGGAGGTGCATCGTATGAATACGCGGGATCCGTGCTGGCATGTCTGCTGTTATTTGTGAAGGTGCAGGCGCATAATATAGATGATGACTACCTGACCGGTCTGCTTAACCGAAGAGGGTTTATGCGTGAGATGGAGTACCAGAGCAGCCATTATCGCCGGGAACATCCGTTTGCTGTATACTTTGTTGATCTGGATTTCTTCAAGGTGATCAATGATGAATATGGACATCTGGCGGGTGATGAAGCTTTGATTACCTTATCCGAATTTCTTGTGGATGTTTTTGGGAGAGAAGCGAGAATCGGACGTTACGGAGGCGATGAGTTCATAGTGCTTGCTTTCGAAAAGGACACACAGCAGGCAGAGCGGAAGCTGAATGAATTAAAGCGGCGGTGTGATGAATTTAATCAGCGGCAGACATCTGGTCTGCAGCTGTGTTTTTCGTCGGGATTCGCGTTCTATGATCCGGATGCCTATCCGGGGGTGGATCCGTTTTTCCGTCACATCGATGATCTGATGTATCAGGAGAAAAAATCTCATCATGCGCTGCGGAATTCTTCGGGCGTGTCTTCCGCCGGATGAGGGATCCGGCGTAGATAATCATTGGCATTGCCAAGAAGTTTACCATGAAAAGAGAAAAAAGCTTAGCCGTTCTGGTGGTGCGTGAACGGTAATATGATGCGTCAGGATTGAGGCCGGGTCACAAAAAGTTCAGTGTATCTAATCGATATTTGTGTTATAATTCTTGCAGCCGGTAACCGCTGTGCGATATATAGTGCCACATACTGCATAAGCTGCGGATTGCTCCGTGCTTCGCACTCTCGCAATCCTACAGGCATTCGCAATCGCATACAGTACATTCTACACTGGAGGTATTGTTCATGGAGAAACACAAGCAATTTGGAATTCTTGCACTGGTATGTATGCTGTTGACGTTTTTTTCCGGAATCTGCAAGCCGATCCGAAAGGTACATGGCTGCTTTGGGTGCCTCACGCTGCTGTTTATGATCGGAGCTGTGGTGAGTGGTCATTCAATGATCAGCAAGACTGACGCGGACAGAGATGAAGGCGAGGCAGTGGAGAATGCATGAACATTTCGATGCAGTATCATTTCGCGGAAGCGTATGAGCCTTTTTACTTCTCCTTCCTGGCAGTGTGCCTGATCATCGCGATACAGGTCTACCGTCGGGTACAGTCAAATCTCGGCAGGGAGTCCGTGACGGGTGCTTTCAAGTTAATCATCCGGGTCTATTTTATTTATATTATCACGGATTTCCTGTGGCTTTTTGTGTCATTTTATACGGACTCTCTGACCTTGGTTGTCGTTCTGGAGTATATCGAGTCCGGTATCCTCGCTTTGTTCACCTTCTGCTGGTTCCGGTTTGCGGAATTCTATATTGATGGATTTCCGATGCAGAATATCCGAACCTGGATCTGGTATTCGATTCCGTATCTCGTCACGGTCGTTGTCACGGCTTGGTATGTGCTGAATGTCACCGGTATCATGGGAGAGGCGCGTGTTTCATCGGCTCTGTATGTGATTAACAGTATAGCAGACTGCTTCTATCTGGGCTTTGCTTTTTTCCATACACTGTACAAGCTGGCACAGGAAAAGTACAGGATCCGACGTCAGCGGTATCTGGTTATACTGGAATGCATCGTCTATCCGGCGGTGGGAGCAGTGATCAGCTTTTTTATTTCGTATGTGCCGTATATCATTCTGGGTATTCTGCCGTCCATCATTAAGGTACTGATCGATATGCAGAACGCGAATATTTATACGGACGCCCTTACCCGGATCAACAACCGTTATCGGGTGGATGAGTATCTGGAGCACAACTGGGAGCATTGCTCTGAGGAGAGACCGCTGTGGATTTACCTCATCGACATCAATCAGTTCAAGAAGATCAATGACCGGTTCGGACACATGGAAGGTGACCGGGCACTCGTGGCAATCGCGGATGCATTGAAGAAGATCGCGTATGAGGGGCTTGTCATCGGGCGGTTCGGAGGGGACGAGTTCATTCTTGTCGATCCTCAGGATCACGATCTGGAAGCACTCACCCGTGAGCTGCGCAGTTATCTGAAAGAGATCTCCGAAGAGAGGCGGTTTGCCTTTCCGCTTACTGTTTCTGTCGGATATGCTTCGTGCACCGATCCGAGGGAGCAGATCATCGATGTGAAGAAGCGCGCCGATGAAGTTCTGTATCAGGACAAAAAGGTGCAGAACGCGGGCGCAATTGAATGATTATCTGATTCTAAAAAGTATAAAATTTCTGTCAAATTCCCCGTTTTTCTTGACGGGGAATTTATTTTGTCGTATTCTGGACCTGAAAATGACTGACGGTCAGTTATACAGGAGGTACATGCCATGTATTACAGCAGTGGAAATTATGAAGCATTTGCGACACCTGAGAAACCGGAAGGAATTGAGAAGAAACATGCGTATATTGTAGGAACAGGCCTTGGAGGCCTTTCGGCTGCATGTTATCTGATCCGGGACGCACAGATGCCGGGAGAGAATATCACCCTGTTCGAGTCACTTCCGCTTGCGGGAGGTTCGTGCGACGGTCTGCATGACCCGCAGAAGGGATACATTATGCGCGGCGGCCGTGAGATGGATAATCATTTTGAATGTATGTGGGATCTGTTCCGGTCCATTCCCTCCATTGTCAATCCCGGAGAAACGATTTTTTCGGAGTATTACAAGCTGAACAAGGAGGATCCGAACTATTCCCTCTGCCGTGTAACGGAGAAGCAGGGACAGGATGCTCACACGGATCGGAAGTATGACCTGAACAAGAGCGCGGAGAAGCAGCTGCTGAAGCTGATGTTTGCCAGCGATGAGGAGCTGGCGGACAAGACCATCGACGATATGTTTGATGATGACTTTTACCGGACGAACTTCTGGATCTACTGGCAGACCATGTTCGCGTTTGAAAAATGGCACAGTGCTCTCGAGATGAAGAAGTACATGCAGCGCTATGTCCATCACATCGACGGACTCCCGGATCTTAGTGCGCTGCGCTTCACACGATACAATCAGTATGAGTCGATGATCCTTCCGATGGTGAAGTATATCCAGGATGCCGGCGCGGTGATCCGGTACAATACACAGGTGACGAATATTGTCTGTGACTGCAAGCCTTCGCGAAAACAGGCTGTCAGACTGGAGTACACACAGGACGGAGAGGATAAGGCTATTGATCTGACTGAGGATGATCTGGTCTTTGTGACAAACGGTTCGCAGGGCGACGGTTCTGCCTACGGCGATCAGACGCATGCGCCTGAGATTCAGATCGAGAACGGACAGGGCCCGTCTGTGGAGCTGTGGAAGAAGCTGGCGGCTCAGGATGACGCTTTCGGTCATCCGGACGTATTCTTCCGGGACATCAAGGAGACCAGCTGGGAGTCCTGGACGGTGGATACGGCGAACAAGGAGATTCTGGAGGCCATCGAGAAGATCTGTCACAGAGATCCGCTCTCCGGAAAGGTAGTAACCGGTGGAATCGTGACAGCGAAGGATTCCAGCTGGCTCATCAGCTGGACAATAAACCGCCAGGGTCAGTTCCAGGATCAGCCGGATGATCACTGCCTGATCTGGGTTTACGGACTGAACTGCTGGGATGACTGCGGCGACTACGTCCAGAAGCCGATGTTCATGTGCAGCGGCCGTGAGCTCTGTGCGGAGTGGCTGTATCATATCGGAATTCCTGCAGATCATATCGATGAGCTTGCGGACAAGGAGTGCAACACCACCCCATGCATGATGCCTTACGTAACGAGTTTCTTTGAGCCGAGAAAGTATGGCGATCGTCCGCTCGTGGTTCCGGAGGGATCCGTGAATCTGGCCTTCCTCGGACAATATGCGGAGACTCCGCGGGATACCGTATTCACGACAGAGTACTCAATCCGCACAGGTATGGAAGCGGTCTATACCCTCTGCAAGGTAGACCGGGGGGTTCCGGAGGTGTGGGGATCCATTTATGATATCCGCGATCTGATCACTGCAGGTGTGAAGATGAACGACGGCAGGATGATCAAGGACTGGCCGATCGGGGCAGGTGAGAAGGCCGCCATCATGGGCGCTCTGAAGCTCGCGCGCAACACGGACCTGGAGACGCTTCTGATCCGTCTCGGAGCGGCAGAGGAAAAGGACTTTGAACCGGTGATCGACAAGAAGAAGGCTGCCGAGGCGGTGGAAGACGTGAAGGACAGCGCAGTCACCAAGGCTGTCGGAGCGGCTGTCGCGGTTGCGGCAGGCGTGACGGCGCTGAAGCATCTGAAGAAGAAATGATTTAAGGGAACATGACTCCGGGAAGAGATGATCCCCGGAAGCGTGATTCCGGAACATAATGATCCCGGAATATGATAATTCCAGGATTTATGGAGCAATGACGAAATTGGCAAGGGTAAGCAGAAAACCTTCCATTTCGCCATTGCTTTTTTCTGCGAGGAGATTGAGTGTTGCGTGGTACTTCTGATTATTCAGCTCAACGCTGAAACCAAAGGCCGGATGCTTCGCGTCGACTTTGCGGATCGCGTCAGTCAGGATCGCATAGAGGCTGAAGTCCTGTCTGAGGGAGTACTGATATTTGTTCACGGCGATCACAGAGCCCTTCAGCAGATCCTGCATATCCTTGTCGATGCGGAGGAGTGTCAGCTGTTGATCCGGACAGAGGACAATGACGGCTCTTGCCAGAAGAAGAGGCCGGTGATTCTGCGGATTCTGATACTGGAACGGCAAATTATTCACGAGACTCACCTTAGCCATGGTCTGATAGAAGCGGTCCGTATCTTCGTCTGTAACGTTGCTGACGAAAGGACTGCCGATCAGATCATTGAGCGGGATCGGTCTGCTGAAGAAAAAGCCCTGAATGAAGTTCATACCCCATTGCTGTGCATACCAGAGCTGTTCTCTGGTTTCAATTCCCTCCGCGATCATCATGCTGCCGGTCTCATGGCAGAGATCAACGATGCTCTTGATAATGATTTTGGTCCGTTGATTCGAGAGATCCCGGAAGAAGGACTGGTCAATCTTAACACCCTGGACTTCGTAATTATGAAAGGCGGACAGGGAAGACTCTCCGACACCGAAGTCGTCCATCCATACCCGGTATCCGCGTGCGTTCAGCTGCTTCACGGCATCATGAATCACCTTTGTCTCCGCGAAGGCGGATTCCGTGATCTCGAACTGAATCTGTTCCGTTGGGATCCCATACCGCGAGACAATGTGCTCGATTTCCTCCGGCATATTCATGATTTTGAAATCGGTCTGAGACAGATTAATCGTGACAAATAGCTTTTGCGAGAACTTGTCTCTGTATTTCCGGATATCCCTGCATACCTGTTCCAGAAGGTACAGATCGAGACGGTAAGCCTCGAAGCTCTCTTCCAGGTAAGGAACGTAATCAGCGGGAGAGATCATACCCTTTTCCGGATCGATCCACCGGCTCAGTGCCTCAAAGCCGCTGGTGGTTCCGGAAAGGGAGCCGACGATCGGCTGATAGTACGGAACAATATGACCGGCCTCCAGAGCAGCGATGAAATTGCTGTGTACAAAGTTCTCCCGGGCACGTTTCTGCTCCAGTGTGGCATCGTAGATGCAGAGATAATTGTCGCCAGAGGTGACATTATATGCCTGATTTGCCGCATATATCGCGTTGTACATACCGGTAATGAAGTCTGCAGGAGCGTCGGTATCGTGATGGTGATAAATTCCGGCACGGAGAATGACAACCCGGCTGCTTTCCAGAGCGGCGACGTCGGACTGAACTTTTCGGATCCGGTCCGTGAATTCAGAATCCGGGACTGTCGAATACAGTACAAAATGATCCACCTCGCGGGTGAAGAGGATCGAGTCAGGAAAATAGCGCAGGAGTATGTTCAGAATGGCCTGAAGGATGATCTGTCCGTTCCGTGTGCCAATGGTTTCATTGATTTCCGCAAAACGGTTGACGTTCAGATAGGCAATTGACCATGATTTGCCGCACATTTTATTCTGGGTGAAAAATTTTACGGCGTCATCCGTGTTTTTTACGGTAGCGGGAGATAGAAGCTGCTCTGTCATCATCCGGACAGAGGCGTTGGCAAGAGACAGCGCTCCCTGCATCGTGCCTTTTCCATCGCTTTTGGCCTTATAGAGATAATTGTCGGCGATTTTGATCAGGGCGCGCAGATCGGCTTCCGCATGAGGAATGCCGACGCAATATCCGATGCTGCAGGTAAAAGGAAGGTCATCCCCGGTTTCCGCGCAGGAATTCTGAAACTCACGTAGTTTCTGAGTGAACATCCGGGTATTGTTTTTGGAAATAATCAAAAATTCATCTCCGCCATATCGATAGCAGCGATCCTCGTAATCATGAAAAATATGTCTGAGCTTTTTTCCGGTCCTCTCCAGCACCCTGTCCCCGTATTCATGACCGTAATTGTCGTTGTATTGTTTGAAGGAATCCAGATCGATCAGAGCCAGTGACAGCTTCTGATTGATGTAGCCGGGAAAATCCTTCCGGAGCGCATAGCGGTTAAGAAGGGTGGTAAGCGCGTCGGTCCTGCTCTTGGTGTAATAGAGATCCCTCTTGCTCTCAATGGAGAACAGCATGCCTTCTGTCTGAAGAAAGGAAATCCAACGGACCCAGTTGACAAAGCCGCAGATCAGATGCAGGGCAATGATATCGACCAGATCCTGCCACGCAATATTATAATGCAGGAAGCACAGAACAAAGATCATCGACACAATGTTGATCGCGGCATTCCGGATAAAAGACGGAATATCCGAGAGCGGCAGCAGATAGACGATGATCGTGACCAGAATGTATTCAAAGAAAAAGCTGCTGTTCTTCTGCGTGGTAAAAAAGGTCAGACTTGCCAGAATCATGTTGATACCGCAGAAGAGATGGAAGATCAGCGCGGCATGGCTGCGTGTGATATCATCCGCGGGCTTTTTCTGCTCATACAGCACCAGCCGCAGGAAGACAACGTTGGTCAGAAACAGGATAAGGTAGACAGAGGTGGCGTTGACACCGGAGAGCACATAGCCCTTGTCTAAAGATAAAACAGAGCCGATCACTCCGATCAGTGCGAGTATGCAGAGAAGAATACACGCGGTGATGCTGTAAAAGATGTTGTTTTTGAGGATATCGGACTTAAGGCGGGGATCCTTGACTGCAGAAAGGTCCAGATCTCTCCCGACGATTAATTTTGTCAGCCCTTGCAGAAACTTCTCTCTACGTACTTTCATAGATTCTCCGGTAAAACACGATGTGATAATGGTGCCACAAACTGTATGAAACGAGATAAAACACGCTGCGCGAGTTTTATCTCGCTATCGCGACGCTCGCCGCACACGAATACTTCGCATTCGGCTGCGGCTCACTGTTCGCGTAAAAAAAACTATTTTTATTATAGCATTATTAGAGGAAAGTGTGTACATGTAAGCATCGTAAAAGCCTGATATGTACCCGGAAGAAGCCTGGCATATACTTGAGAGAAATTTGACATAAGTATTGGAATAAACCTGGTATAGATGTACCGGAAATGCTGTTTTTGGGGGTCTTCTAATTCTTAAGAATTCGTTTGCCGTTTTATGGTATACTGGTAAATAAGCTTGTAAGCTTGTTGAAAAATATAGGAGCCTTATGAAAACACTTGCAGTTTTCCGGGCGTATTCGAAATGGAAATATAATTATGCGTGAAAAAATATCTTTCTTCTTTCAAAAACTTAAGCTTACGATTTTTCCGGATGTTTCAAGAAATGTGAAGGATGAAATCATCCGGGATAATATCTATCGCCTGAAGAAGATTTCAGCTGCGGTTACGGCAGTTGAGATTGTGATTCTGACCCTGTTCTGCGTTCATTACTATTTCGCTGTTCTGCATTATTGGCGGAGTCTGGTCAGCGCCCTGACATGTATTTTGGTAAGTGTATATTTCACGGTGCATATGACAAGAATTTCGCGGAACGAGATCAGCCTGAATAAGCATCTTCTGCGCGAAAATGTGATTATCATTCTTTATTACGGAATTCTGGTTTTCTGGGGTATGGCGGCGTCGCTGCGCCATTATGAGTCCGGAGAGCAGATGCTGACTTTTTTTATAGTGGAAATTGTGTTTACCTGTTTCGTTACGATGCCTCCGCTGATGAGTATCGCTCTGATTCTGTCGGCACACGGTATTTTCTTCATTGCTCTGGAATTGGAAGACGGAGCGGCGAGAATCAGTTTCCTGAATTATCTGGCACTCGCTCTGCTTCTATGCGCCGGCATGATCACCCGCTACCACATTGAAGTAAGGCAGATCCGGCAGCGTATAGAGGTGGAGAACCTGAATAAAAAGCTGGAGATCCTTTCCATGACAGATGCTCTGACGGGTATCGGAAACCGGATGGCTCTCCGGACAGTTTTTCAGAATTATGTCGGCGGTCAGGTCGCCGTAATGATGGCGGATGTCGATTATTTCAAGCGTTATAATGATGAAGCAGGACATGAGGCGGGAGATGAGGTGCTGATCTGCGTGGCATCTTTGCTCACGCGGTATTTTCCGAGAAATTGCTGCTTTCGTTATGGAGGAGACGAATTCCTGGTTCTCATGAAAACGGATCGGGCGGAGGAGTTTCAGCACCGTATTGACTGCTGGCAGGATGCTGTTTCAGCCGCCTCCGTTCCCGGAATTTCAGTCCCGATCCGGTGCAGTGCCGGATTCGTGGTAGAAAGAGTGGAAAGCGAGGAGGAGCTCAGAAGGCTGGTTCACAAGGCGGACAGGGAGCTCTATCTGGTAAAGGAAACGCATCACAAGAGCGTACGCGGAAGAAGGTGAACGGAGAAGGCAGCCTGTAAAGCTGTTTTCCCGCGTGCTGTTCTGCCCGGGTACGCTCTTGATGATTTCGCAGCGAGGGTATTCTGTTAAGGATCAGGGGGCTTCGTTTAGAAAATCCCGAATCAGGGGTTCCTTCAGAAAATCCCGAATCAGGAGACTTCGTTCAGGGAATCCCGGATTGCTTCGGCAAGGCTGGTCAGATCGTCTTCCTGTTCTTCCTTCATCGCGGAGGCGAGCGACAGCCTTTCATTCAGGATGGTCATGTCCTTCAGCTCGTTGTTGAGGAAGTCCTGCATCAGATCCCCTGACTTGCATGCCCAGGAGCCGTTTTCGATGATGGCGAAGGTTCGTTTCTGGAGGTTCAGCGCCTTCATATCCATCAGATAGTTGTGCATCACCGGATAGATGCCGAGGTTATAGGTGACCGAGGCCAGGACGATGTGGCTGACACGGAAGGTCTCGGAGATCAGGTAGGATACGTGTGTGTTCGACACATCGTATACGACCGTGTTGGTGACGCCGAGCTCCGCCAACTTTGCGGCGAGCGCCTGAGCAGCCGCCTCGGTGTTGCCGTACATGGAGGCGTAGCAGATCATGACGGCTTTTTCTTCCGGTTCATAGGTGCTCCAGTGCTGGTATTTGTCAAGGAGATAGTCAAAATTGCTGCGCCATACCAGTCCGTGAAGCGGGCAGATATATTTGATCTGGGGAAGCAGGGGAGCTGCCTTCTTCAGAAGCTTCTGAATATGCGGACCGTATTTTCCCACGATATTTGTGAGATAGCGTCTGGACTCGTCGATCCAGTCGCGGTCGTAATTCACCTCGTCGTTGAAAAGCTTTCCGTCCAGAGCAATGAAGGAGCCGAAGGCGTCCGCGGAGAAGAGAACGCCGTTCGTGGTGTCGAAGGTAACCATTGCCTCCGGCCAGTGCACCATCTGTGCCTGCACGAAGGCGACGGTATGATCTCCGAAGCAGGCAGTGTCGCCTTCCTTCACCTCAATGGTTTCGTGTCCGTCCGTGTGAAAACCGAACTGATGCATCAGCATAAATCCTTTTTCCGTGCAGTAGATGCGGCAGTCGGGGTAGCGGAGCAGTACCTCCTGAAGAGATGCCGCGTGGTCAGGCTCCAGGTGGTTGACCACCAGAGCGTCCAGCTTCGCGCCGTCCAGCAGATACTCGATGTTCTCGAGCATCTGGCGGCAGGCCGACCAGTCAACGGTGTCAAAAAGCACGTTCTGCTTATCCTTCAGCAGGTATGCGTTATAGCTGACTCCTCTCGGTATCGGGTGAATATTCTCGAAGAGATGGGTGCGGTGATCATTCGCGCCGACCCACCACAGATTGTCCGTCACCTGTCTTACACAATGCATATGGTTTCCTCCTATATAATGATGATTCGACATGCCTGTCCTTTATATACCTGTCTTTAGTAGATCTTCGACATGTCTGCCTTTTGCAGATTTACGACATGCCTGCCTTTTGCAGGCTTTCGATATGCCGGTTCTGGAATTTGTCATATCCTTTGTCTGAATCCGTGAATTATTCCACCTTTGTGAAGTTTGCCTTTGGTTCCGCGCATTCCGGACATACCCAGTCCTCCGGAAGCTTCTCGAAGAGGGTGCCTGGCCTGATGTCGGCAGCCGGGTCTCCGATGGCAGCATCGTATTCGTATCCGCATCCGTCGCATACATAGAGGCTGTACGGCGGTTTCATCTTCTTGGGCTGAGCGCGTTTGATCTTTTTCATCGGCGGAGCGGGTTTCTTCTCACCCGTGTCGAGTGCTTCTGTGAGAAGCGGGAGAATCTCGTTCACATCTCCGACGATACCGTAATCGCAGTTCTTGAAGATCGGCGCGTTCGGATTCTTGTTGATCGCGACGATGGTGGATGCCTCACGGATGCCCTTCAGGTGCTGAACGGCTCCGGAGATGCCGCAGGCGATATACAGGTTGCCGGAGAACTTCTGCCCGGACATGCCGACGTAGCGGTTGAGCGGTACGTAGTGAAGAGTTTCGGCTACCGGACGGGAGGAGCCGATGGCCGCGCCGGCGGCTGCCGCCAGATCCTCGATCAGCTTCATGTTTTCCTTCGGACCGATGCCCTTTCCTGCGGATACCACACGTTCCGCTTTCGCGATCGGGGTGTCCTTCGGGATGCCGACCGTGAAGTCATAGCCATCCTTTTTCAGATCCTTTACCAGTTCCTCGACACGTTCCTGTGCGGAGCCGTCCTTGAGGATCTTTTTTCTGCGGGCGCCGGTGACATTCGGCTGCTGCTGGAAGAGCGGAGCAGAAGCCTCCTTCGGAGCCTTTCCGAGGATCGCAGTTGAGATGACGAGACGCTGAATCTCGTTGGTTCCCTCATAGATCGTTGTGATCTTCGCGTCGCGGTAAAATCTTTCGACATCCATGCCTTTCAGATAGCCGTTGCCGCCGTGAATCTGCAGGGCCTCGTCACAGACCTCCACGGCGGTATCAGAAGCGTACTGCTTTGCCATCGCGGCCTCCATTGCATAGGGCTCATGGTTCTGCTTCAGCTCCGCGGCGCTGTAGACGAGCATCCGGGATGCCCGGATCTTTGTCGCCATATCTGCAATCTTGAAGGAGATCGCCTGCTGGAAGGCAATCGGCTTATGGAACTGCACGCGCTCCTTGGAGTAAGCGATTGCGCTCTCAAACGCTCCCTGTGAGATGCCAAGCGCCTGTGCGGCAATGCCGATGCGTCCGCCGTCAAGCGTGTTCATGGCAATCTTGAATCCCTGTCCTTCCTGTCCGAGGAGATTTTCCTTCGGAACCTTCACATTGTTGAACAGGAGCTGGGCTGTTGCGGAGGAACGGATGCCGAGCTTGTCGTAGTGATCGCCGAATTCGAATCCGGGCATACCCTTTTCGACGATGAAGGCACTGATGCCTCTGGAACCGATTCCCGGCGTGGTGAGGGCGAAGATTACGTAGATGTCGGCCTCTCCGCCGTTGGTGATGAAGATCTTCTCACCGTTGAGCAGGTAATAGTCGCCTTGCAGTACAGCGGTGGTCTCCGTGCCGCCGGCATCCGAACCGGCATTCGGCTCGGTAAGGCCGAATGCGCCGAGCTTCTCGCCCTTCGCGAGAGGAATGAGATATTTCTGCTTCTGCTCCTCGGTTCCGTACGCAGCGATGGGCCAGGTTCCGAGAGAAGTGTGCGCGGAGAGGATAACGCCCACGCCGGCGTCGACTCTGGAGAGCTCCTCCACGGCGATGGCGTAGCTTGTCACGTCAAGTCCTGCGCCGCCGTATTCCTTCGGGTAGGGAAGTCCCATGATGCCGAGATCGGTCATCTTGCGAACAACCTCTGACGGGAAAATATTGCCCTTGTCCCATTCGAAAGAGTATGGTTTGATTTCGGCTTCGGCAAAGGCGCGGACCTTCGCGCGGAGTTCCTCTTGTTTCTGTGTGGTTGCGTAGTTCATAGACCTGCCTCCTTTTCCTGAAATATTTAAGTCTTCCTAATCTAATATTTAAGTCGTCCTTATCTGTTGGCATGCCCTATCCGGGATGATGTGTTGTGCTTTGCCGGTATGGAGTTCTCTGTTTTCTCTTTCTATAATGAGCGATATCGGGATTGATGCATTTGCTTTTCTAATGAGCAATATCTGATCTAATGAGCAATACTCATCTAATGAGCAATATCAGAGATAAGCGGCTCTCTTGACTTTATGGATTCGGTTATGACGATGTATCATCGTTTTCCAGAAGGTCCAGGATGGATTGCCTGGCAAGCTCCTGATTCAGCGTATTCTGGATTTTACACAGCCTGGAATGAATCGTGCATTTTCTGCAGTTCTTTTCAGACCAGGTGCAGCGGCAGTCCGGGCTCATGCAGTCAGAAATATAGGAATCGGATTCCGTGATCCGGATGACATCCAGAAGAGTGATGCTTCCAAGGTCACCGGTAAGCTCTGTGCCTCCTTTGACGCCCCGGACGCTTTTCACAAGCCCCGCTTCTGTCAGCCGCCGCAGAATCTTGTACGCAAACTGCTGCGGAACGGCTTCACTCTCACAGAGTTCCTTGACATTGTGTCGTTTTCCGTCCGCCAGAGCGCGGAGAATTCGTAAAGCGTAGTCAGTTTCCCGGGTGATCAGCATTTGTCTTCTTCCTTTTTCGGCTTGAGAATTTATTCTTCCGTCTCTTATTCATATGATTTCATACGTTCTGTAAGATAATTGCATTTGTATTTCAAAGAGCAGATAGATCCTATGAATTAACTGTAATATACTGGACAATTATAGTCAACAATAAGGAGAGGGAGAAGTGCAAATTCGTGAGTAATAGACGATTATTATCTGATAAAATTGTGCAGAATACTGAAAACAAGAAACTGATACCTTCTTGTGATGGTAGCGAATCATTCGGAATGTCACGAAATCACGGAGTGATGCGGATGCCGGGAATACCCTTAAATCCCATCTGAGATCATCTGAGATACGGAAGAAACAAATTTGATGTGAAGCCTTGAATAAGCAAATTTATGTTATGCGGCAAAGTGCTTCAGGTGTTGCGAAAATCAACGAATATTTGACGTGAGAGATCATTGTTGCTATTATAAAATGTAATATTCTCGTTATAATTTTTTATCATTAACCGGCGTGTGTGCGTTTTGTTCGAAGCAGTACAGCGGCTGGTTTTATAGATATTGTGACATGAACGCGGGCAATCCAAATGCCTGTAGGATTGCGGGATTGTGAATACCCCTGGGATTGCGGGAATGCGAATACCCCTGGGATTGCGGGAATGCGAATACTCCTGAAATTGCGGGAATGCGAATACTCGCAGGATTGCGGGAGCGCGCAGCACGGAGGAATCCGTAGCTTATACAGTTTGCGGTACAATGTATCGAATGAGTGCCTACTATATGAAAAAGAAGAGAAATGTTCTGATTCAGAGAAAAATAAAGTCGGAGGAAGGCGCAAGCCTTTCCGTGGCGCTGCTGTTTTTTCTGGTATGCGCAATTGTCGGGTCGGTAATTCTGGCTGCGGCGACATCCTCGATGGGGCGGATGAAGAACCTGTCCTCGACGGAAAAGGATAAGGATGCCGTATATTCGACGGCAAGGCTTGTGGTGCGGCGCATGGCGGGAAGGAATCTGGCGGACGATGAAGTCCTTCCGAAACTTCTGAATCTTCAAAAGAATAAAAGCACCGGAGCAGCAAGCGCGGACGACATTGCCTCCGGGACGCAGATTATCTGCAATGCGGCGGATAATACTTTGACTGCCGGTACAGAGTTTTCTTTTTATCGCACAGTGAATGGAGACGGGACATCTGTTGATTCCAGCACTTTGGAAGGAAGCGGAGGCCCGGCTATATCGCAGGCAGACCAGTCCGATTACCTGAATGGGAGGCTGCCGGAATCTCCATTCAAGAATATGAAAGACAATCTGCAAAACCAGAGTTTAACCTCACAATTGAACCTTACCGGATATGAAAGCGTCCGCGCGGGAGAAATTATCGATTCGTTCTGGCATGATTATGTTCTGATAGACGACGGAACGCTTGGAACGAAAACGGGTAATCCCGGAATTTCCAGTGCAAATACCTACAGCTGGACCGGTGACAGCGTTCCGGGCAATCACACCTGGATGTACGGTTACACAGATGCTGTCGACACGTATCTGAATAGCAGTTCCTTGAACAAACAGTCTTATATTCTGAGTGTCGGAGCAGGCAGTGATTCAATTAAAGTCTGTGTGGACTTATATATGGACAAAGGTCTGAACATCGAAGCACAGATTTATCCTTATAAGGTAGATGACAACGGAAATCAAACATCATCCTTTCAAAACGCATCTGCAAGATGTCTGGTGAGGATCCCCGCAAACGGAGGGGAACTGCAGTATACACAGGACACGAATACAGCGGCAATAAACTCGTCCATATCGGGCACGGCATCCGGAGCCGGAGATGAAAACGGTACAGCACCGGGAGGATCGTCTCAGAATCCGGATGATACCGGGGATTCGGTAACATACAAGGTGACCATCACCAGAAGCGTGACATTGAGCGGATTCGGATGGGGAGATGCCAGGGTTTACACCGGTTCCGCGATCAGCGCGCAGAATCCCCGGAGCTGATAAATGACAGAATGTCTTAAATAAATACAGATGATCTTTGATTTACGCGAACAGTGAGCCGCAGCCGAATGCGAAGTATTCGTGTGCGGCGAGCGTCGCGATAGCGAGATAAAACTCGCGCAGCGTGTTTTATCTCGTTAATTGAAGACAGGCGATTTCATATTATTCGAAAACAGCTGATCTCAAATTGTTGGAGAACAGCCGCTCTCAATTATTTGAATACGGATGATCTCGAAGGAAAGTAAGAAGAATGCAGGATAAACAGTTGTGCGATAATTCTAATAAGAGCGGAAGGGAAAAGGACGTTGCGGAAGGATTCTGCGGATGCGGAAGCTTTGTCCGTGCAAGGCTTCGCTCCAGGGCGGGAGAGAGCCTGACGGAGACGTTGGTTGCGGTTCTGATCGTTTCTCTGGCGTCTATTCTTCTGGTGTCGATGGTGCAGGGGGCACGCCGGGTGATTTCACGTTCCGGATCCGCTTATTCAGATTATATCACGGAACACAGCGATCTGGCAGTGCAAGGTGACAGCAGGGACAGCAGCAAATCAGATACGGATACCATTACAGATGCTATTATACTGAAAAAAAATGCGGCCTCGTCTGATTACAGTCTTTCTAAGATGGAAGAAAAAGTGACCGTGAAAACGGGAAAGGACGGGAACAAGGTATTTTTTCCCGCGGACAGCTGAGGTGCAATATGAGGCGCAGGCAGGACTATTTCCTATATCACAATCGAACAAAATCCCGAAAGGGTTTTTCTCTCACGGAGATGCTTGTAACAGTTCTTCTGATGTCTCTTGCGACACTCGCGATTGCGGCCGGAATCACAGCTGCAGTCCGTACGTACCGGAGTATGACATTGAAGGCGGAAGCACAGACACTTCTCGGAACAGCGATTGCTTCCGTGGATGACGACTTTGCCGCAGCGGATTTGTCTACACTGACGATCGGCTCTGACGGAAGCGAGGCATCGTTCTATTCCGGGAACCGTGGGTATGAGGTACACATTCACAATGGCGGCGATACCATATATATGACAGATGCCGGGAACGGCATCTCATCTGTTTCGTCCGGAAGTGTGTCGGATTCCGCCAATGGAGCGATTCCGATTGTCACAACGCAGACGAGGACACAGAATCTGAAGCTTCAGATCAAGGATATTTCGATTACTCCGTCAGCGGCAGAGGGCTTGGGAAGCAATGCTTCGGCTGGAAACGTATCAGGTGGGAGCACGTCTGCCGGAACAGTATCGGGTACTGCGTCGACCGGCAATTCCGGGACGAAGCTATCGGATACGAATCCGTATTTCACATACACAATTATTGTGCTGCATGGTGAAACAGTAGTTGAGTCAGAAAAGGTGAAGACCGCAGTAATTGCAGGGTATCCGGCAGGAACAGGCAGCCGGGGGAATATGGGCGAATAGATCTGACCGGCCGGTACATTGCAAGCGCATGGGACCTTTCGCATCGAGGATGACAGTACATGAGAATAAATGATTTTCCGGATCATCAGAATCATAGAAAAAAAACGACGAATAACGTTGCTAAAAAGAGGACTGCCCGGGATAAATCCCGGAGCGGATTTACGCTGGCAGAGATGCTGATAACGGTTGCAATTATCGGCATTCTGGCAGCTTTTGGCTTTGTGGCGGTAATCCGTTATCAGAAGTCCCTCAAGCAGACCGAGCTCGATGACACGGCACGTCAGATTTTTGTTGCGGCGCAAAATCATACGACGGTATCGCGGGCAAGCGGAAACTGGGATACATATGTCGCGGAAGCGGAAGGTCAGAATGGAGGAGGAACGGATAAGCTGGGGGAGGCAATGGGAGCCGGCGCAGGAGATCAGAACGGACCGTCGGATTATGATAAGAACTCCCTGGGCAGCTGGAATTCATCCTGGGCGAATGTAACGTCCGCAAAAGACCAGGAGCATGATTTCCGTTATGTGACGGTCAGCGCGGACGATACGAACGATCCCGGCATTCTGTCTATGATCCTTCCGGACGATGCGATCGATGAAACCCTTCGCGGGAACGGAAATATTCTTATCGAGTATGACGCGAAGACCGCGGCCGTCTACGGTGTATGGTACTGTAAGATGGCAGACTTGAAGAAGGCAAAGAGTACCAATACGACAGGTACCGCTTCTTCGTCTGTTGTCAGTTCCATTGCCAATACGGAATCTTATATAAATGACAACCGTGTGAGTAAATCCAACCGCATGAAGAGTGATCCCATGGTGGGCTATTACGGCGGTGCGACAGCGGCCCAAAAAGAAGGTGAGAAGCAGGATACTCTCAGCGCAATCATCGAAAATGACGACCGCCTGATGCTCGAAGTCGCAGTGCCCGAGAAGGGCAGATCTGGTTCAGGCAGTGCTCGAAGAGCGTATACGGTCAAGGCTGTCATCACCGGACAGACAAGCAAACATTCCAGAGAGATTACGCTCGGAAACTCTAATGTGCCAACATCGCAGAAGAATGCAAATTCCCTGAAAGGCGTTTACAAGGATTCTTCCACAGGCTACCGGCTTTACTATTATACGCTGGACAGCGTGACGGACGGAGCGGAGGGCCATTTTGCAAGCCAGTTCTGCAACGCGTCGGATAAGGCGGAGGAACGGCTTCTTCCGGGAGAAAATCTGACGATTACAGTCAGCCTGTCCTATGATGGGGAGGCGTCCCGGAAGGGATCCTCTTCAAATGGAAGTTTATCCTCCAAGGGAAGCGCGTCTAACGATGCTTCAAGCGTGACACTGACCGCTAACAGTCTTTTCGCGAATGGTTCCGCAAATGACGATCAGACAGCGGGAATCGTCTATGGACGTCACCTCCAGAACCTGAGCACGGTTGTGTCCGGCGTCAACAGAGAAGCTTCCGGAAGCACCGGTTCCGCGGGAACCGGGAGCAATTCCGGAGGGAGCGGTGCGGTTATCACAAAAGCAAAGATGATGCGCGATCTGGACTGGTCCAAAATGACCATTCGTTTTTTGGACAGCAATCCGATCCCGAGGACGTCGGCCGGCACTGAAGCCGGCAGCAGCGGATCCTCAGCGCAGAACTATGCGGTTTCATCGTATAACAGTGAGTGGAATACTTCAGATTCCGGTTCCGTGTCTTCCGTTTCCGAACCGGCAGCGAGGGCAGTCACCGCAGCGGGTAAGTTCTACAGTATTTCGGATTCTGCTCTGACTGCTTTCAACGGAAACGGATGCGTGATTTCCAATCTGCAGATCGGCGCGTCTAAAACCTTGTCATCAGGCTCTTCCGCAGGAAAGAACGTGACCTATGCCGGTCTGTTCGGTTATGTCGATTCGGGAATCGCGGAGGACAGCCATTCTGCAGGCGGCAATGCGTCCGGCAGTCCGGCGGGTAATTCCATGACCGTGAGCCTGCTGACTTTAAAGAATCCGACGGCTGAAAATGCCACCTTTGCTGGATTCGTCATTGGAAAAACAGATCGGAAGACTTCTGTTCAGAACGTGACGATTACGTCGGATCAGTCGCTTTCCATCGCAGCAGATCAGGCAGCGGGCGGCATACTGGGAGAGGCAGAGAGCACTTATACCAATATTCAGTACGCAAAGGTTCTGGCGGGAACAAGATTGACCGTCAGTGCAAATAATAATATTTTTTCGACTGCAGGAGGAATTCTCGGCGGTCAGATTGAAGCAAAAACAGGGACAGAAGGCACCGGGACAGGTCTGTCCATTGAGAACTGTACCGTATCTGTATCGGGAGCAGAGAACAGCTCGTCAAATACAAATAATGCGGAAAATAACGGCAGTGCGGGTGCCGCAGGAAATTCGGATAAATCGGTTCAGGTTTCAGGCGGATACTCTGCCGGCGGGATTCTCGGTTATTGCGGAGCGTCAGAAGCGGACAATACCGGAGGCAATTCTGCAGGCTCTTCTGCCGGAAATTCTGTTTATAACGGTGCGGTCAATATTCAGAATTGCAGTGCCATCGGCGCGGGAAATGAGGATCTGGTTTCTGCCCGAAAGGCAGCGGCAGGGCTTGCGGCTTACATCAGCGCAGGCGGAAAGGTGGATATTGAGAACAATGCGGCTTCTGTATATGTCGCCGGTTCCGATTCGCAGAATTCCTCCGACGCGGCAGGTTTCGGAGGCCTCATCGGATATCTGAACAGTACAATCAACGATAGCCGGGTTTCGAATTGTTACGTCGGCGGCCGTACGGCGGCCGGAGAGTATAAGGATACTGTTGATGATGCTGCTACGCAGGGCCGCTACAACATCCGTGGATACGGTTATGTCGGCGGCTTCATCGGACAGGTTGCGGGCAGCCATTCCCTTACGATAGAGAAATGCTTTACCACGGCCTCCGCATATTCCGGGACAAACGGGGGTACAGGCAACGGTGGGCAGAACGCCGCACAGGCAGGAAACTTCGTTGGTTACAGCAGCAACAGCAGCGCAGTTATCACTTTCTGCTATGCAACCGGACTCACGAACGGAACGGTATTTGCCGGAGGAAATTGGGCTGCTACTTCAGGGGACAATTATTATCTGAAGGGCGTAAACAAAGGAGAACTGACCGGAGCAAAAGTAAAGGGCGAAGCAAAGGAAACTGCAGGCACACCATTTGCGAATCAGACTGCCACTGTAAAGACCAATATATATGATAAAACCCTGGAGGGAGATTATCCGTATCAGATGATTTCCGGTCAGTCTGCGTACTACGGAGACTGGGTCATCCCGAAAAAAACACAAAGCTTCAACGGAGATTTCGGAATCCTGTACTATGAGATTGTGCAGCATGGAGATCAGGCAGGCGCGTCAAAGGATGCTTATTATCATGGATATGTGGGAAACGTAGCTCTCGATGAGGGAGATAATAATATTCAGGAGGTGAATACAAAGTTTACTCTTCACTCTAAAGGAACTATGGATACGACAACAGGACTTCTTACTGCTATTGATGGTGGCGAATATGTTACTGAGGACGGATACATTCTGCTTTTGGCAGACAAGTATGCCCCGAATGAAGTCGAAATGGATTTCAACTGGGGGAAAACCTTGCTGTCAGAACTGGCTTCCAATATATTTATTCCATATGATGCCATCACAGAAAGTTTAAATATATCAGGGTATCATGCATACTACTTAAATGCTAAGAATGAGACGGTCCAAAACTATATTTTATGGAACACGGATGAATCCAATACTGACCGTATGAACGTAAGCTTTTTAATGAGTTCCGGAACAGACAATGAGAAAAATAATAATTACGGGTGGAGAAAGAAATTAACATTAAAATGTAATCCGTATTTTGCAGATTATATCCTGACAAGTTCTGATACAAAGCCATTTACAATTCGCAGCGCACACCAGCTGAACACATTATTCGAATTGAACGGTGGAAAGTACATAGGAAATGGTGGAGGAACCGGTAAAACAGTTGTCACACAAACTATGGATATTTCTTATAATAATGATGTGATCGATTTTACAGCTCCGAAATCTGATGGGAATTCACAGGCAAAGTCAGAAGGCATTGACTATACATCAAAAACATTGGAAAAACTTGTCGGGACATACCGGGGAGCCCTAAAAAGTAATGGTAGTTATTATAAGCTGGATTTTCTGACAGAGCCTCTGATAGGAAGTGTTTTCTTTGCAAGGACATCAGATAACCCAAATACATCAAATGATCCAAATACATCAGATAACCCAAATACATTAAAGAACTTAACAATCACTAACATGAAGGCAGTTTCTTTGGCAGGGTCAAATCATGGAGATATGGAGAACCTGACAATATTAGATTCTAAATTTAGTGGGAATGCTTTACTGTCTGGGAATTCTGATAACGACGGCATTAATACGGGAACAATTAGTAATTGTAAAATTAGTAATTCAGAGATTAATGGGAATGGTATTGCTAAATACAATAATGGAGTAAATGGAATAATCAGCAATGTGACCTTGGAGAATAACGTTGAGATAAAGGGGAACGGATTTGTAACAGAGAACAATCAGGGAACAATAAAAAACAGCAGCATTACAAACGCGGAGATCGGAGGTAATGGAGTTGCAAGTACGAACAGCAATGGCGGAACGATCGATACGGTAAAGCTGGAAAGTATCAGCAAAATAACCGGGAACGGATTTGTAGTTAATAACGAGAGAGGAACAATAGAAAACAGCAGCATTACAGATACGGAGATCGGAGGTAACGGAGTTGCAAGTACGAACAATGGCGGAATGATCGATACGGTAAAGCTGGATAGTATCAGCAAAATAGCCGGGAACGGATTTGTAGTTAATAACGAGGGAGGAACAATAAAAAACAGCAGCATTACAAATGCGGAGATCGGAGATAACGGAGTTGCAAGTACGAACAGCAACGGCGGAACGATCGATACGGTAAAGCTGGAAAGTATCAGCAAAATAACCGGGAACGGATTTGTAGAAGAGAACAAGCAGCAGGGAACAATAAAAAACAGCAGCATTACAAATGCGGAGATCGGAGGTAACGGAGTTGCAAGTACGAACAGCAATGGCGGAACGATCGATACGGTAAAGCTGGAAAGTATCAGCAAAATAGCCTGGAACGGATTTGTAAAAGAGAACAATGGAGGGACAATAAAAAACAGCAGCATTACAAATGCGGAGATCGAAGATAACGGAGTTGCAAGTACGAACAGCAACGGCGGAACGATATCTGGTGTTACTCTACAGTTGGTCGAAATAAAGTCGAATGGTTTTGTAGATACTAACACTAACAGCGCTACTATATCTGAAGGTTATATAATTGATGCTCAGATAGGAAAAAATGGTTTTATTAATACCAACTCTGGTAAAATCGATAACTGTCAACTGTATGCAGACACGAATGTGTATGAAGGTTATTTGAATTCGCGTGATTCGAAGATGTGTTATTTCAATCCACAATCGCCGACAGTAGATGATCAGGATACTGGTTCGGCGGGCTATAGTTTATTGGTTTGCGGCTTGGCAATAAATGAGAATGATACATCGTCTGAAGCTTCTTATATCTATAATAACGAGACGGCTGGTTTTGTTAACGCGAATACAGGAGGAACCATATCTTTATGCAGTTATTCTGGTAAAGTATATGGTAAAGATAATGCGGCTGGATTTTTCTTGAATAATACAAATTCGGGAAAGATTCAGAAGAGTTATGCCAATGCGTTGGTAACTGCATCTGATATTGCCTGCGGTTTCGGATATTTGTGTAAAAATGGTGAGATAACAGCAAGTCATAGTATCGGTATGGTTCTTGAAGCACAAGAAGGCACCGGATTTGTTTATCAATACGAAAATACTGATTGGAGTAATAAGATTGAGAATGATTATTCTGCTGTCTGGAAAAGCACAGCGGGTACGTATTACTTTTTCGCTAAATCATATAACGCACCTATGTATTCTACTCTAATGAAAAACTGTACTTATCTTTCGAGCATCGATTGCGCTAAGAACAGTTTAAGAGATGTGTCGATAATAGTTACGGGGTCTAATTTCGAGTTGAGAGGGGTTACATATGAAGAGCTGAAAAACAATTATGGATCAGCGGCATCTGCCGCCAAAACGATTCCTTATTATCAGTATGTAAGCAAAGATGAGGAGGTTTATCCATTCCCTATGCCTGTTGATGATAAGAATGTTGTGATGACCGCATATGGTGACTGGAACAAGGCGGTTTATTCGATCCGATTTGACGGAAAAGGCGGAAAGCCTGTTACTGTTGATAATGTTGAAATAGACTCAATACCGAATATCGATTACATAGCAGAAGTTACTCTGCCTGACTGTAAAAAAGCAGATAGCAGCGAAAAGTTTCTAGGTTGGGAGACTGCTACGGGTAATCTGTATCAGGCAGGAGAAAAGGTGTCCGGTTTGGCAAAATCAGGCACAGTAACCCTTACTGCAAAGTGGGAGACGAATACAAAAATTGATTCGAGTAATCTGGCAGTTGGTGAAGGCAATAGTGTAACAGCAAATTCGAGTGAAGATGCGATGAGCAGCGGAGGGCGAAGAGGAGACACTGCCGTCGACAAAACAGATGCCGATAATAAGAAAGATTCGGATTCATCATCGGTTATTTCCGGTTTTACGGATGAGGAATCTCCAGAAAAAACGACCGGAGGACAGACGAGTCAGAGCAGCATACCGACAGAGAACGGCTAATTAAGGAAAAACTATCTGTCAGTAATTAATTGCAACAACTGCGAATACAAAGGCCTGACATATTGACGAAAGTAAATCGTGATGTGACAGGCCTTTGATTTTGAATTCATTATCCGCAAGTAGATAGATTGTTTTTTGACTTCTGAGTAATAATTTGAAACGAAATAGTGGTGGTATTCTATTCGTTAGGTTTCAGATGCGCTTTCAGATGCTCCCGTATTCTTCCCACATAGTACAGGGATCCGAAGGAGCAGATGACGTCGTCCTTCCTGCAATTTTTGAGTGCTTTGTCTGTGGCTTCTTCGATGGAGCCGCAGGCTTCGGCCGTGTATCCGGCCTCCCGGAGTTCGCGGGCGAGCTGTTCGGGATCGAGGGCTCTGGGATTCGGCACGGGTACGGTGTAGAATTGTTTCGCGAGGGGACCGACGATATCGATGACCCTGTGGTAGTCTTTGTCTGCGAGGATGCCCATGAGGAAGGTGATTTTCTGACCCGGGAAGTAGCGGGCGAGACTGTCCCGGAGCATTGCGGCACCTTCCGGATTATGCCCGCCGTCTACGATGACGGCGGGATTTTTGTGCATGAGCTCGAATCTTCCGTGCCATACGGTGTGTTTGAGTCCCTTTCGGACAGCGTCTTCCGTGATCGGATAGCCTTTTTGCCGGAGAATTTCGGCTGCGGCGACGGCCATGGAGGCGTTTGCGCACTGGTAGGAGCCGAGGAGCGGGATGAAGAGATCCCGGATCGTTGTTCCTGATGCTGAGGTGTTATCTGTAGAGATTTCGTCGGGTACTGATGTTTCGGGTACTGATGTTTCGGGTACTGATGTTTCGGGCATTGATGTTTCGGGTACTGATGTTTCGCGTACTGATGTTTCAGATCCGGAAGATTCGGGAAGAGACATATCAGATAAAGAGATTTGCGGATCCGCTTCGAGCGTTAGATCAAAGATCTGTCCCTGCAGGGAATATTCCCGCGCTTTGCGGCAGACGTTTATCCGGTGAAGGCGGGCTTTTTTTTCTCTGCATACGGCTTCGAAGACCTGATCGGCCTCCGGCTTCTGGGGATAGAGGAGTACGTCAGTGCCTTCCTTGATGATGCCGGCCTTCTGAAAGGCAATTTCGCGGAGTGTGCGGCCGAGAATCTCAGTGTGGTCCATGCTGATGGTCATGATGACGGCGGCTTCCGGGGAGGGGATGACATTTGTGGCGTCGAGGAGGCCGCCCATTCCGGTCTCGAGGACGACGATGTCGCAGTTCTGTTCGTGAAAATAGAGGAACATCACTGCAACCAGGATCTCGAACTGAGTGGGCTGCGGTTTTCCGTCTCTGAGGTTCTGCTGAATCTGTGACGCGACGCGGGTCAGGATTGCTGCGAAGTCTTCCTCGGTGATGTCGTGTCCGTTGATGCGGAACTGTTCGGTAAAATGCTCGATGGCGGGGGAGTTAAAGCTTCCAGTTCGAAGGCCGCTCTCGATGAGAATCTGCGAGAGAAAGGCGGAAGCGGAGCCTTTTCCGTTTGTTCCGGCGATGTGAACGAAGCGGAGCTGTTTCTCCGGATTTCCCAGTGATTCCATCAGCGTCCGCATCGCGCCGAGCTCGTAGGCGACGGCGCCGCTTACCACGTCCTTCGGGGAAAATTTCGGGACGCTGTCGAGATATTCCATAGATTCTCTGAAATTCATCTTGTCTCCTCTATTTATTAATCGGGATCTTGTCGGAAACCGGTCTTTTTCTTCAAAATGCCTGACGGAATTCACTATTTCTGTAAAGTGAGATGCATGATTGCGCATCTGTTTTTTTCGTTACGAAGGAGCAAATTCCTCACGATATTTGTGTCTGTTTTTCCAGGTTCCGGAGCATCTGCGCCATGGTCAGATGTGTGACCGGATGGGTCCACCACGGGGCGATTTCTGCCATCGGGCGGAGCACGAAGTCCCGGTTTGCCATGTCGGGGTGTGGGATGTTGAGACGTTCCGTTCCGATGATTTCCTGATCGTAGAAGAGGATATCCACGTCGAGGGTGCGGGGACCCCAGTGGATCCTGCGGACTCGCTGTGCTTCCTGTTCGAGGGAGGCACAGAGATCGAGCAGCTCTTCCGGCGTGAGAAGAGTGCGGATCATGCAGGCACCGTTGAGGAAGGGATCCTGGTCGGTGTAGCCGTAGGGAGCCGTCTCTATGAAGGAGGAGACCTTCAGGAGACGGTTCTTTTTTTCATTTTTGATACCGTTTACGGCGAGATCGAGCATCGCCTTCCGGTCACCCATATTGGAGCCGAGCGCGAGGAAGGCGGTGTGCCAGCCGCGGTGGATCCGGACGGAGACCTGGTCGAGCGGAAGACCGATGGGTGCCCAGGGCTTATGGATCTCGAGGGTGATTTCCCGGAGAAGACCTTCATATTTTACGAGAAGGTGTTCCGCAAGCTGTTCGGCGCAGGCCTCGATCAGCTGGAAGCGGCGGTCTGTCAGAAAAGCCGTGATCTCGTGGCAGACCTCTCCGTAGTTAATGGTGTTCTCGAGATTGTCGGTGAGGCCGGGCTTCCGGATATCGGTGCAGAGCACCGCGGATACGGTAAATTTCTGACCGAGCACGGCTTCTTCTTTATAGACGCCGTGCTTTGCGAATACTGTTAAATTGTCGATTCGGATTTCGTCATGGCTGGTTGAATGCATCGTTTCTTTTCCTTCTGTTTTTATGTTCGGCTTTTTATCTGTGAGTGAAGCCTCACACGACAAAAGTCACGAGTGTGCGGCAGCGGCGTAAGGCGGTACAGTTAGAGGGTTTGCAGGATCTTTTCCGTCATGCGGATTGCCCGGGCGTTTTCCCTGACATCATGGACGCGGACGAAGCCGGCGCCTTTCATGACACCGATGACACTTGTGGCGATGGTTCCTTCCACACGCTCGGACGCGGGAAGATCCAGGGTCAGACCAATCATGGATTTCCGGGATGTGCCGAGAAGATACGGGTAGCCGAGATCTTTCAGAAGCTCCAGGTGGTTCATCAGCTTCAGGTTCTGCTCATAGGATTTGGCAAAGCCGATGCCGGGGTCCAGAATGATCCGGTCATCCGCCACGCCGGCTCTTTTCGCGATTGCGACGGATTCCCTGAGATCGTCCAGAACATTCTGCAGATAATCGGTGTAGTCGGTGTTGTTCCGGTTGTGCATCAGGCAGCAGGCGACGCCGGAGGAGGCGATAACGGAAGCCATCTCGGGGTCATATTTGCAGCCCCAGATATCGTTGATCAGATCGACGCCCTCCGCAAGACCTGCTTTTGCGACGGCGCTCTTGTAGGTGTCGAGGGAGATCGGGATATCGAAGCGGCTGTGAATTGCCTCGATGACAGGAGCGACGCGGTCAATCTCCTCCTGGTCCGGAAGCTTTGTGTAGCCGGGACGGGTGGATTCTCCGCCGACATCGATGATGTCAGCTCCCTCCGCGATCATCTGTTCTGTGTGTTTCATTGCTGTGTCCAGGTGATTCCATTTTCCGCCGTCGGAGAAGGAATCCGGTGTGACATTCAGGATTCCCATGATATAGCAGTGCTTGTCCGGCTCAAAGGTGCGTGTGCCGATTTTTATGGTGTGCACTGCTTTACCGGCGGCAGCTGCCCGAACTTCGATGGCTTCTGTACGTGGTGTTTCTGATTTGCTCATGATCAAGTACCTCTACTTTCTTTTTGGATGTCTGTTATCTTTCAGGGCCGCGAGACCGGCAAAACCGGGCAGAGGAGCAGGCGGCTGGAACCGTCATATCTCCGGTGTCCGGTTTTTGCGTTCCTCCGGCCAGTTGCACTCCTTGCGGGCGTTACATATATAGCACGGACGGGATTTTTTATCTGCAGCGTACATAATCTGTGCAAATCGTTTTTGAATGGCTTCGGAATATTCTGCCTTTTCCGAAGCAAGGGCCGGATCGCTTCCGGCAGTCAAGGCTGCGTGTAATCTGTGACTGCCGATGGCATACAGGATCAGGCCGGTTTCGGCTGCGGTATAGCCGCAGTCCGCAAGAATCGGGCCGGCGATCTGTACGCCGGCAAGATCATGAGGAGTGCCGTCCTCATACTGGCGCGCTCTTCCGATGTCATGGAGCAGAGCGGCCGCATAGATCAGATCATTTCTTACCGGAAGATTCTCCCGGAGGCAGAGGATCTGCATGATTCTTGCGGTATCGAGAAGGTGCTGCCAGTCGTGACGGCAGAAAACGCGGTCCTTCTCGAGATGCTGTGTTTTTTCCAGTTCCAGGCGGAACCCCGGGTGCTCCATGATTCTGCGGACACGGTCCTGTTGTTCCGGATGCTGGCTGTTCTCACTGGTGTGTGGGGACATGATTGCCTCCGTTATTTAACTCTGTGTGGTACTGAGTGCCTTCTCCTGCATTAATCAGACTTCCGACATTATTCCGGGGACCTCATAACGATATCCTTCAGGATTCAGGTTCTATTTTAGACCCTTTCGTATGATCCTGATGGACAGCAAGTGACGGATTTCTCAGGTGCGGATCATGGCGAGCACGCGGTCTACCAGAGCGGGATCTTTCTCAAATGCTCCCTTGCAGACATAGGTCATGGTCCGGGTGCCGGGTTTCTTGATCCCGCGCATGGACATGCACAGATGCTCTGCCTCGATGACAACCATGACACCGCGGGCGTCCAGATTTTCCATCACAGCGGTTGCGATCTGGTCCGTCAGTTTCTCCTGGATCTGGGCGCGGCGGGCATATGCCTCAACGGTGCGGGCCAGCTTGCTGAGTCCTGCGACCTTTCCGTTCGGCAGATAAGCGATGTGCACGTTGCCGAAGAATGGGAGCAGATGATGCTCGCAGACAGAGTAGAAATGAATGTCCTTTTCGAGAACCAGGCTGTCGGCGGGACTGGAGAATGTGACGGAGAGCGCCTTCTTTGCCGCCTCGTCCGTACCCGAAAAAATTTCCTCACACATCCTTGCGATGCGGTCGGGCGTACCCTTGAGACCCTCTCTGTCAGGATCCTCGCCAATTCCCTCAAGAAACAGGCGTACAGCCTGTTCCACCTTTACCTTGTCAATCATAATAAGAAAAAACCTCCAATTCAATGAAACGCGGGCTGCGTTTTCTCGCTGCTGCAGCCGGCATGACGCATGCGCAGGAGATAAAAAGGCAAAAAAAACAGGACCGCAAGGTTACAGGTCCCGTAATAAAGTCCAGCAACGGGATGGACTGAAATATCGCAGCCATGCATTTCCAGTAGACGCCATGCTTTTACAAGTGCAATATACTGTCTAAGGCCGGCAATTCGTTTCCCACTCATCTCCCGTGCAGTGGAAACACTACGCATTTCAATCCTGCTTTGCCTATGGAACTATATTAGTACAGACTGGGGGTAAAATCAATGATAACCTGCCGGTTTGTGTGATGAGCATAACCTGCCGTTTGTGTGATGAGAAAAGAACCGGATCCGGCAGGCATACATGACGTACTGAATAAGTTACAGTTGATATTTCATTCGGCCGCATACATGTACGTTGCAGTTGATATTTCATCCGGCTGCATACATGAGATAGCCGGTGAAGTCGGTGATCAGTGCGGAGGGCTGCCGCTCTTTTGGAGCAGCGAACAGGATTGAGGTCCGCAGCTCTTCCGAGTCGATGGTCATTGTCCGGATTCCGTCGGGAAGTGCGGGCCGGAGTGATTCCGGGAACAGGCACACGGCGCATCCGCTGCTGCACCAGAGCAATGATGTTCTGGCGTCGTCACAGATGCTGAAATAATCCGGTGTGAGATGCTGTGCGGTGAATTGTTCATGAATCAGATCATAGTATCTGCGGTAAACTGAGAGCGGATAGCGGGAGAGCTCTGAGAGAGAGATCTTTCCGGAATTTCCGGGAATGGATTCTTCCGGGGATTTAGCGGTTGGGGATTCTGCGGCCGCGAATTTTGCGGCCGGGAATTCTGCATCTCTTGCTTTTCGCGGGCTCCACTGTGCAGGGAATCCTGCAAGCATCGGTTCGGTGCGAATCAGGCGGCAGTTGAACTCCTCCACGGGAAAGGGGGTTCGGAGAACGGCACCCTCAATCACGCCCGTATCAAGCAGGTGGCGGAGCTCAAAGGTGGAGCCGTCATACAGCTGGTAGTGGACATCGTGATGGTCTGTTGCAAAACGTTTCAGTACGGGCTGCATGATGGAGACGGTTGTGGATGTCATCCCAAGATACAGCGTCTGCCCCTTGCCGGCCCGAATCGTGTCCCTTGCCGCATTATCCGCCATTTCAAGGATGCGGGTTACCCGTGTATAAAAAATATGGCCCGCGTTGGTCAGCCGGATGTGGCGGGCGCCTCTTTCAAAGAGCTGAACGCCGAGCTCATTTTCAAGCATCTTCATCTGATAGCTGACCGGCGGCTGTGCGACATGAAGCCTCCTCGCCGCTTCACTGATGCTGCCCGCGTCTGCAACCGCCTGAAAATATTCCATCTGTTTCAGATCCATGTCCGAGACCTCACTTGCAAATTTCTTTAAATACTATATCACAGCCAGAGTGGAGAAGAAAGAATCACAGTAAATGAATGGCTTTTCATCACGATGATTTGCATATATGAATCACAGTAAATGAAAGGCTTTTCATCACTAGGATTTGCATATATACTTGTATAAGGTGAGTCGCAATGTTCCTGGCCCACGGGGAGCTTGCTCATCAGCGGGCCAAGAACATTAGCGACGACAACGACGGTCGCCTGTTAGCGGCAGGGAAGCTGCGAATATAATTTTCAAATGTGGGGGATTATGGTTATGGATGACGGGAGAAGGAACCGTGACACAAAGCCAGGTGCGCGGCGGGATTCACGGCGGGACATTTCCGGCATGACGGAGGAAGAGATTCGCGCGAGAAAGAGGCGGATGGCGGCGAGACGGCGCCGGCAGGCACAGGTGCGGAGAAGGAAGCGGATACTGGCCTGCTGTGCGGGCGGAGGAGTTCTGCTTGTGGTTATCATCGCTGCGGCGGTTCACGCAGGCGGTCCCTCGAAGAATGGAGGAGGAAAGACTGCATCCGGTGAGACGCTGGAAGCGGTGACCGTCTCCAGTTCGGAAGCTGCGGCGGCAGCATCCGCGAAGATCAAGCCGACAGACCTGAAGATGACTTTTACCGGAGATGTAATCCTCGGGACAGATGAGTATTTTGATTACAGTACCAGCATGAATGCGTACTACGACCTGAACGGCCCGGATTATTTCCTGAAGAATGTAAAGGATATCTTCAGCAAGGATGATCTTACCGTTATCAATTTTGAGGGGACGCTGACCAACGAGACTGCCCGGGTTGGAAATCAGTTCGCTTTCAAGGCTCCGCCGGAATATGTGAACATCATCAACAAGGAGTCGATTGAGGCCGCAAACGTGGCCAATAATCACAGCCATGATTACGGCGAGAAGAGCTTTACGGATACCGTAAACACGCTGAAGGAAAATCACATTGAGCCTTTTGGCTATGACGATACTGCTGTGATTGAGGTAAAGGGCGTGAAGGTCGGTCTGTTCGGAATCTACGAGCTGGACGAGTATGACGGCGTGGCACCTCAGGTTACCGCAAATATCAACAAGCTGAAAAAGGAAGGTGCGGATGTAATTATCGCCGTCTTCCACTGGGGCAATGAGCTGGAGAGCTGCCCGGATCAGTATCAGGTGAAGCTTGGGCATCAGGCGATCGACGAGGGAGCGGATCTCGTGGTCGGCCATCATCCGCATGTGATACAGGGAATCGAGTACTATAAGGGAAAGACCATCGCTTATTCCCTAGGAAATTTCTGCTTCGGAGGCAATTATCATCCGACCGAAATCGATACGATGATTTTCCAGACAACCATCTCGGTGGACGAAAACGCGAGGATGACAGGTTCTACAATCAATATCATTCCCTGTCTGGAGTCCACGACCTGGGAGTACAATGATTATGTTCCCACACCGCTGACAGGGGCGGACGCGCAGTCTGTGATTGATAAGCTGGACGAGCGAAGCCAGGAGATCGCGTCCACGTATCAGACGGATACTGTGTATGAAAGTACTGACACTTCTGGAGGAAATACTGTGAGTTCAAGCAGTGTCGAATGAATAACTGTGCGTTCAGGCAGGGTCAGACGAGTACATGATCCATGACGCTGATCAAATATAGAACGGATAGTAGAAAATATAGTAAAAAAATATAGCTGAAAAAATTTAGTAGAAAAATATAGTAAAAAGACCTCTGATGAGAACATCAAATCTCGTACAGGGGTCTTTGCTAATTTACGTGTACAAAGGGGAGTATGCGGCAACAGCAAAGTCAGATGCCGCATCCAGCTTCTTTATTTACGTTCACAGGAGCATATCCGGCCGCAACGGGGTCAGATACAATATTCAGCTTCTCTCAAACTGCGCATGGTAGAGCCTGCTGTAGAATCCGTTCTTTGCGAGCAGCTGTTCGTGATTGCCCTGCTCGATGATGTGGCCGTCACGCATGACGAGGATTTCATCGGCGTCCCGGATGGTGGAGAGACGGTGCGCGACCACGAAGCTGGTCCGTCCCTTCATCATTTCATCGAAGGCCTTCTGGATACGGATCTCGGTGAGCGTATCGATGGAGGAGGTCGCCTCGTCAAGGATCAGGATCGGCGGGAGGTTCAGCATGACTCTGGCGATGCAGAGGAGCTGCTTCTGTCCCGCGGAGAGGTTTCCTCCGTTTTCCTCGATTTCCGTGTCGTAGCCGTTGGGCATGCGGAGGATAAAGCTGTGGGCGTAGGCCTTCTTCGCCGCTGCGACGATTTCCTCATCGGTGGCGTCGGGTCTGCCGTATGCGATATTCTCCCGGATTGTTCCGGCTTTCAACCAGGTGTCCTGGAGAACCATTCCGTAGTTGTCGCGGAGACTCAGGCGGCGGATCCTGCGGATATCGGTTCCGTCCACGGAAATAGAACCGCTGTTTACGTCGTAGAAACGCATGAGCAGGTTGATGATGGTGGTTTTGCCGCAGCCGGTCGGGCCGACGATGGCAATTCGTCTGCCGGGCGCGACATCTACATTGAGGTTTTCGATCAGCGGATGGTCCGGCGTATAGGAGAAGGCGACATTTTTGATCTGAACGGCGCCCTCTGCGTGTTCGATGGAAATGGCGTCCGGATCGTCCGCTGGTTCCGGCTCCTCATCGAGCATCTCGAACACGCGGCCTGCGGATGCGACGGAGTTCTGGAATTCTGTGATCACGTTCGTGATATCGTTGAACGGCTGGCTGTACTGCTTGACATAGGCGAGGAAGCTGGTCAGCTTTCCGATCGTCAGCAGCGAGGAGCCGATGGGCGACAGGAAGCAGAGAAGGCACCCGGCGATGACCACGCCGTTGTAGATCAGGGTGTTGAGAAACCTTGTCGTCGGATTGGTCAGGGATGAGTAGAAGGTAGCTTTCATGCTGTTCTCGCCGAGTTCGCGGCTGCGCTTTTCGAATTCTTTCAGGGCGGCCGCCTCGTGACCGAAGGTCTGGACGACGGTCAGATTCCCGATCATCTCGTTGGTCAGCGTCGTCAGGTTTCCTCTGGATTCCGATTGCTTTTTAAAGAAACGGAAGGAACGGTCGGAGATGAATTTTGCGGCAAAAAATGTCAGCGGCGTCAGAACCGCGACGATGAGCGTGATCAGGGGCTGCAGCGTCAGCATGAAGATAATCGTTCCCACGATGGTTACGATACCGGTGAACAGGTTGGTGAATCCGAGCAAAATTCCATCGGAGAGCTGCTCGACATCTGTGATGACACGGCTGATCAGATCGCCGGTGGGATGCGCGTCAATGTAGGAGAGCGGCAGGCTGTGAATCTTGTGAAAGGCCTCCTTGCGCAGATCCCGAACGATCAGGTACGTGATTTTGTTGTTGATGTGATTCATGGTCCACTGGGCAGCTGCCGTCACGGCGATGCAGATGACGATTCTGCGGATGATGCGGAGCAGACCCGCGAAATCGACATGTCCCTTTGAGACGATCAGATCCACTCCGTTACCGATGAAGATGGGGATCAGCAGGGTCAGAGCGACAGACAGAACGGCCAGGACCAGGGACAGGATCACAAATCCCATGTAGGGCTTCACATAGCTGATGATCCGCAGGAGGGTGTTCTTGCGCATCGCTTTTTTCGCGTTTTTCGGATCTTTTGTGCTTATCGTCATTTTATTCACATCCCTTCTGGGTGGAGTCGCTCTCATCCTGTGTCTTATGATTGTCTGCAGAGGCGTCCCGTGTCTTTCGATTGGCTGCTGTCGCGTCTGTGTTCTTCTGGCTGTCCTCGATTTCAAGTGGTCCCTTCAGATCTCTCTCTATTTCATCCGGTGTCATCTGTGACTGGCAGATGTCCCGGTATATGCTGCAGTTTTTCAGAAGCTCAAAGTGGTTCCCGCTTCCGGCCAGCCTTCCGTCATCGAGAACCAGAATCTGGTCGGCGCTCCGTATGGTGCTGACACGCTGAGAGACGAGAATGACGGTACGTCTGGAGATGTCGTTGTGGATGGCCTTCCGCAGCTTTGCGTCTGTGGCAAAATCGAGGGCGGAAGCGCTGTCGTCCAGGATCAGGATCTGCGGGTCCCGCACCACGGCACGGGCGATGGTCAGGCGCTGTTTCTGGCCGCCGGAGAGATTGCGCCCCTCCTGTTCGATCGGAAGATCGAGGCCCTCTCCCTTCTGGTCTACAAATTCTCTGGCCTGGGCGATATCGAGCGCCTTGTAGATCTGTTCGTCTGTGGCGTCGTCATTTCCCCATTTCATATTGTCGCGAAGGGTGCCCTGGAAGAGCACGGCCTTCTGGGGGACGACGCCGATGCTGGAGCGGAGATCCTTCTCGCGGATGTCGCGGACGTTTTTCCCGTTCAGGGACACCGAACCGGAATCCGTGTCATAGAATCGCGGAAGGAGATTGATCAGTGTGCTCTTTCCGGCACCGGTTCCTCCGATGATGCCGAGGGTGGAGCCTGCGTCCGCGTGAAAGCTGATGTCATCGAGCGCGGGGGAGGAGCCTTCCTGATATGTAAAGGTGACGTGATCGAAGTCGATGGAGGCACCGTCTGCTCCGGCAGGGAAATCAACCGTGCCGTCTGCCCGTGTATTCTGCATCCGGAAGACATCGTCCACGCGGTTCATGGATGCGGCTGCCCGGGAGAGCAGGATGATAAGATTGGCGAGTTTTACCAGCTCGGTGAGAATCTGTGTCATATAGTTGACCAGGGCGGTGATGCTTCCCTGTGTCAGGGCGCCGGAATTGACTCTTCCGCCGCCGATCCATAGAATGGCGACGATGCCGAGATTGATGACGACATAGGTCATGGGATTCAGAAGCGCGGATATTTTTCCGACGTGGACCTGCTTCTGATAAAGCCGTTCGGTTTCGCTGTCGAACGAGGAGGTCTCCCGGTTCTGCTGGTTGAACGCGCGGACGACGCGGACGCCCTGCAGATTCTCACGGGTCTTCCGGAGAATTGTGTCGAGCTGCGACTGTACCTTGCGGTTCAGAGGCATTGTGATGAGAATGATCGACATGATGATAAAGAGCAGCACCGGGATGACGATGGCAAAGCTGACAGCTGTTGGGACATCGACGGTGAAGGCCATGATCATGGCGCCGAAAACGACGAACGGTGAACGCAGAAAGAGACGGAGGAACATGTTGACGCCGTTCTGAACGGTGTTGATGTCACTCGTCATCCGCGTGATCAGGGTAGAGGTCCCGATGCTGTCGATCTGCTTCCAGGAAAGTGTCTGGATATGTGCGTAGAGGTCATTGCGCATCATCGTTGAGGTGCTGGTGGCGACCTTTGCGGCAAAATACTGCGCGGTGATTGCGGATGCGAGGCCGATGAATCCGAGTATGATCAGCAGGATTCCGTTGTGAATGATGTAAGAGACATCGCGGTTGGCGATTCCGACATCGATCATCTTTGCGACGATCAGCGGAACGATCAGTTCAAAGGTTGCTTCCAGCATCTTGAAAAGCGGGGCGCAGATGGTCGCCGCCAGATGCCGCTTCAGATAAGACCAGAGTCGTTTCATGAAATGAGTCCTTTCTATAAATAATGAAATAACAATGAAATGAGTCAATCTGTCCCGGCTGTAATGATTGAGTCCATTTATTCAGACGCTGCACGATTTTGCGCCTTACAGGCGACAGGACTTATGCTGTATAGAAGTGTACGCCGGAAGTATAGAAAACACAAATACGAAATCTTTTGAATAACCATATAAGAATTGTATACGTGATCGAATTTTGACAAATAAAAAATATAGAAATGAATTCGCAGCCCTGTTTCCGGATAACATCAGGTCTGGATTTTTGGCTCAAGATCATTGCGTTTCGAAGTGGTTTTGCATAAAATGACCATATTGCCGTATCAGGCACGATTCATATTGTGGCATCGAAGTCTGGCGGATTCCTGCCGCTACGCTTGCCGGACATTGCCATTTATGTAAATTGCGGCTTTGTAGCAGGGAAGTTTGCCAGGGGAGGGCTTGCCGGACGTTGCCGTTTATGTAAATTGCGGCTTTTCAGCAGAACCGTTTATAAAGGAGAAATTGAATTTTATGCTTCAGATAAAAAATATCAGCAAGGAGTACCGGACCGGCGATCTGGTCCAGAAGGCGCTGGATCATGTGAGCCTGGATCTGCGGGACAGTGAGTTTGTGGCTGTTCTCGGACCGAGTGGATCCGGAAAGACGACCTTATTGAATATTGTAGGCGGTCTGGACCGCTATGACAGCGGAGATCTGGTGATCAACGGAATTTCCACGAAGAAATACAGGGACAGAGACTGGGATTCCTACCGGAATCACACGATCGGTTTTGTCTTCCAGAGCTACAACCTGATCATGCACCAGAGTGTGCTTGCCAACGTAGAGCTGGCACTGTCCATTTCGGGCATCTCCGGAAATGAGAGGCGGGAGAGATCTATGGAGGCGCTCCGCCGGGTCGGACTTGCCGGGCAGGAGCACAAGAAACCGTCACAGCTTTCCGGAGGACAGATGCAGCGGGTGGCAATCGCAAGAGCACTTGTCAACGATCCGGATATTGTGCTGGCGGATGAACCCACCGGCGCGCTTGACACGGAGACGAGCATTCAGGTGATGGATATTCTGAAGGAGGTCGCAAGGGACCGGCTCGTTGTTATGGTGACGCATAATCCGGATCTGGCGCAGAAGTATGCCACCCGGATTGTAACCATCAAGGACGGGCGGATTTTGTCTGACACCAATCCGCCGGATACCGGCAGAGAAGAGAAACCGCCGGTTCACCGGAACATGGGAAAAGCCGCCATGTCTTTTCTGACCGCGCTTACCTTAAGCGGCAACAATCTCCGGACAAAGAAGGCGAGAACATTGCTCGTTTCCTTCGCGGGATCCATCGGAATCATCGGCATTGCGCTGATCCTTGCGCTGTCGAGCGGCGCGAACCGATTTATACAGACACAGGAGGCTGAGACGCTTGCGATGTATCCGCTTCAGATTGAGAAGACCGGATATGATCTGACCTCCATGATGAAGAGCATGGGCGGTGATCCGGGATCTATGTTTGGATCAGACGGCACAAAGACGTATACCGACGCGGTCGGTGTGGATGAAACGGCGGGCAGGCTGCTGAAGGATGTAAGCACGAACGATCTGAGGGCTCTGAAAAGTTATCTGGACAGCAGGGAGAGCGGAATTCAGAAGTATGTGAATGCCATCGAGTACAATTACGGCATCACGCCCCAGATCTATACGCTGGAGGATGGTTCGGCCGAACAGCTGAATCCGAATCATCTGTTTGATTCCCTCTCTTCTGATGATTCGGGGAATATGGACATTGCCGGAATGATGACCGGCTCCCTCAGCGTGAACCTTTTCAGCAAGCTTCCGACCTCGGAAGAACTCTATAAGGAATCCTATGATCTGAAGGCGGGACACTGGCCGGAAAAAGATACCGATCTGACTCTGGTTCTGAATTCAAGCGGTGAGGTCAGCGATGTGATCCTCTATGCCCTGGGGCTTCGGGACCGGAAGGAGCTGGAGCAGCGGATCGAGAATTTTGCGGACGGAAAGAAGGGTGATACGAAGGTGGTTGCAGGGGAAACGTCTGACAGCGGGGCAGAAGACAGAAGCGGGACAGAAGACGGAAGCGGGTCCGTGGTTTCCTCTGGTTCGGATCTCGCCGTACAGGACAGCAGCACAGAAGGCGCGGAATCTGTCTATGCCTATGATGATTTTCTTGGGAAGAGTTTCCAGCTGGTGAATGCCTGTGACTATTATACCCGCGATGATACGTACAATGTCTGGACCGACCAGAGCGACGACAGGGATTTTGTGAAAAAACTTGCGGAGAACGGGAAGAAACTAACGATCACGGGAATCGTACAGCCGAAGAAGGAAACAATGTCAGAGGCTCTGAGTACCGGGATCGCTTACTCCCCGCTGCTGGAGGAAGAACTGATGAAGGCGGCCGCTCAAAGTGAGGTCGTAAAGGATCAGCTGAAGAATCCGGAGGTCAATGTACTGACAGGCAAGAAGTTCTCCGAGGAGAACGCCTCGTCCGATCTGGATTTAAGCAGGCTTTTTTCCATCGACGGGGACGCGCTTCAGAAGGCATTCTCGTCGAAGGCAGAATCGATCTCGCCGGACAGCCTGGATCTGAACAAAATTCTTCAGAACCTGAATCTTCAGAATCTGGATTTCAGCAATCTGAATCTGGAGGACAGCCTTGATCCGTCGGCAATGCAGAAGGCGATGCCGGATCTCGGAAGTGTGGACCTCCCGGGGCTTCTCTCGAAGGTTCAGGTGCATGTGACCGGGGAACAGCTTCAGAGTCTCTTTCAGGAGGCGGCGAAGGGCTATCTGGAAAGCATCTCGAAGGATCCTTCCACCGACTATACGAAGCTTGGCAGCGCATTCGCGGAATATCTTCAGTCGGAGACGGGGAGAGCCGCGGTTCAGTCGGAAATGCAGAAGATTCTCGATGCCAACAAGGAAAATCTCATTACCCGGGACGATGTGGTACAGATGGCATCTGAGATTTTTGACGGATATTCGGAATATGCACAGAAGAATCTGCCCGATGATCCCCTGAGTCCGGACGGCTTCCGCAGCTGGCTGTCCTCTCCGGATGCGGAGGAAACCGTTGGAAAAGCCTTTTCCGTCATCACAGACAAGCTCAGCCGCTTTACGGTGACAGACGGGGATGCAGCTTCCATGACGGAGACGCTTTTGAAGAGCTATGACGAGTGGGCGGGTGAACATGACGCACCGCAGATGTCTAAGGCAGCGGATTCTTTTGCTGCCTATCTGCAGTCCGAGGATGCGCAGAAGCTTCTTCTGAATGCGGCGGGGCAGATGATTGATGTAAGCGGGCTTCAGAGCGCCCTCTCGGATACGCTTCAGAGCACGGTCAGTGCGCTGATTCAGGCGGTTACCGCGCAGATCGAAGGCGCGATCACATCGGCTATGACGCAAATGACCGGACAGCTTCAGCAGGCGCTCTCGCAGGCGCTCGGTCAGACCGTCAGCGCGATCTCCGGGAATATGGAGAAAATGTTCCAGATCGATCCGGACCAGCTGGCATCTGCCTTTCGGGCGAACATGGACGCCGGACAGCTGCAGAAACTGATGAGTTCTATGATGCAGGGCAACAGCAGTTCGCTGGAGAATAATCTGTCTTCTCTTGGTTATGCCGATCCTGCCGAGCCCTCCGAAATCAATATTTATCCAAAGGATTTCAAGGCAAAAAATGAGGTCGTGAATCTCCTGACCTCTTACAATAAGCAGATGGAGAAGAAGGGCGAGGACAGCAAGGTGATCACCTACACGGATATGGTTACTGCCATGATGTCGTCTGTCACAAAGATCATTGATACTATCAGCTACGTCCTGATCGCTTTTGTCGCGATCTCGCTGGTTGTTTCTTCGATTATGATTGGTGTTATTACCTATATCAGTGTGCTGGAACGGAGGAAAGAGATCGGAATCCTGCGGGCGATGGGCGCGTCGCGTCACAACGTGGCGCAGGTGTTCAATGCGGAAACCTTCATCACAGGTATCCTGGCCGGGGGCATCGGTGTCGGCGTCACATTGCTGCTTACGATCCCGATCAATGCGCTGATTGTTCGTGTGACCGGGCAGGAGATACATGCGGCACTGCCGCCGGCAGCGGCGCTGATGCTGATCGCGCTCAGTGTGGCGCTGACCATGTTTGCCGGTCTGATTCCTTCACGAAAGGCGTCCAGAAGTGATCCGGTGACGGCACTGCGAAGCTGATTTACTGTATAAGCTCTTCGAAAACGCAGACAGGATCGTCGCACGCGAAGCGCGCGTAAGAGACTGTATGCGTTTTCGAAGGCAACAGGTATGAGGATGAAGCGCGAACGCGCGAAATCCGAATACCTGTTGGATTGCGGGAGTGCGAAGCACGGAGCAATCCGTAGCTTATACAGTATGTGGCACGATGTATCTACTGTATAAGCTCTTCGAAATTCGACGGAAATCGAAATCGGAAAAAACTGCTTAGAGATATTGAGTTTACCACTGGAATGTGGTAAACTCTCCACAATACATTTGAAAATCTCATGCTATATATGCGAATTTGTAATGATTGTATTGCAGGATCGATTTGAGATGTGCGGCGGGTGATTTCGGGCTGGTGTGTATCATGGATTAAGCTGCAGACAGAAGCCTGTGCTGCGTATTTTCGAGCCGTATGTATATCAGGATATTTTCAGGCGTTTTACAGGATTTTATGAAGAAGTGAGGGAGAGAGATGACAAGTTCACAGGTTGGAATTCTGATCGTCATGATCGTGTACCTGCTCGGTATGCTGGCGATTGGATTCGTGGTGGCAAAACAGAATGAGAATATCAGTGATTTTTACCTCGGGGGAAGAAAGCTCGGGCCGATTGTGACCGCAATGAGTGCGGAAGCCTCGGATATGAGCTCCTATCTTCTGATGGGACTTCCAGGACTGGCTTATCTGTCCGGTATAGCTGATGTAGGATGGACCTGTATCGGTCTTGCTGCGGGCACCTATATCAACTGGCTGCTCGTCGCGAAAAGGATCCGGCGCTACACTGCAAGGACGGGTTCGATCACGATTCCGGATTTCTTTTCAGACCGCTACAAGGATAAGCACAGGGCGCTGATGATGATCGCGGCATGCATCATTATCATTTTCTTTATTCCGTACACCGGCTCCGGCTTTGCTGCGTGCGGAAAGCTTTTTTCCAGCCTGTTTTCGGTAGATTATCACATCGCGATGGTGATCAGCGCAGCGGTTATTATTTCCTATACGCTGACCGGCGGTTTCCTTGCTGCCAGCCTGACCGATCTGATTCAGAGCATTGTCATGACGGTTGCTCTGATCATCATTCTGATCTTCGGCATCAGCCAGGCGGGAGGAATGGACGCGGTTATCGCAAACGCGAAGTCTCTTCCGGGCTATTTCAGTATGGCACAGAGCTATGACGCGGCGGCAGGAAAGGCTTCCCCCTATGGCGTCGTGACCATCATCTCGACGCTTGCGTGGGGTCTCGGATACTTCGGAATGCCTCACATTCTGCTGCGCTTCATGGCGATTGAGGATGACAGCAAGTTGAAGATTTCCAGAAGAGTTGCCTCCGTGTGGGTTGTGATCTCCATGGGAATCGCTGTTCTGATCGGTATTGTCGGCCTCGGCATGACAAAGGCGGGCGTCGTTCCATTCCTGGAGGGATCCGCGTCCGAGACGATTATCGTGAAGATATCCGCGCTGATGAGTGAGCACGGCGTGATCGCGGCTGTATTCGCGGGCATTGTTCTTTCCGGAATTCTGGCCGCAACCATGTCTACCTCTGATTCTCAGCTTCTTGCGGCTTCCTCGTCCGTATCTGAGAATATCATCCATGAGTTTTTCCATCTGGATCTGGATGAGAAAAAGCTGATGCTGATCGCCCGTTTCAGTCTCGCGATCATCGCCGTGATCGGCGTGGGCATCGCCTGGAATCCGAACAGCTCTGTCTTTGGCATTGTGTCCTTCGCATGGGCAGGCTTCGGCGCGACCTTCGGCCCCATCGTTCTGCTGGCCCTGTTCTGGAGAAGGTCGAACAAGTACGGAGCCTTTTTCGGAATGATCAGCGGCGGCATCATGGTATTCGTCTGGAAATATGTGGTTCGTCCGATCGGCGGAGCATGGAATATCTACGAGCTTCTCCCGGCATTCATCGTTGCGATTCTCGTAAATGTAATCGTCAGTCTTCTGACTCCGGCTCCGGAGAAGGAGATCACGGATGTGTTTGATGAGATGAAAAAAATTGGCTGATTTTTTGCATTTTCGTTCTGCTTTCCGCGGTTGACTTTTTCCGGGCAAGATGTTATGGTAGGAAACAGTTAAATACGTTGACGAGGAATAGTACATCAGTGATTGGAATCCAGAGAGCTGCCGGTTGGTGTGAGGCAGCAGAAGATCCTTTTGGAACTGCCCTCCGAGTGGCTGCCCGAAATCAGTTATTCTGAGATTAGACGCAGACGGAAGCCCACCGTTACAGGGGTGAGGATATGCATGTATCCGGATGAGAGCACGGGAAACCGTGAAGAAGAGTGGTACCGCGCAGGGTTCCTGTTAGTTTTCAGGTGATTAACAGCCTTACGTCTCTTGCAAATGACAGGAGACGTAAGGCTTTTTCTTTTCTCCTGTTTTACCCGGATATCCGGAGATGTTGTGAAGCTTTTTGGAAAACCTTGAAGAATCTTGAAGCATAAGGAGGAACGCAGCTATGATGAATTACAGAAAATATCAGAAACAGTATTATATGCCGCCGGTTGAGTGCAATGACTGGGTGAAGAAGGATGCCATCGACAAGGCACCGCTCTGGTGTTCCGTTGATCTGCGTGACGGCAACCAGGCTCTTGTGATTCCGATGGATCTGGATACGAAGATTGAGTTCTTCAAGATGCTCTGCGAGGTTGGATTCAAGGAGATTGAGGTCGGATTCCCGGCCGCTTCCGAGACGGAGTTCGTTTTTCTCCGCCGTCTGATTGAGGAGAATCTGATCCCTGACGATGTGACCGTTCAGGTTCTGACACAGGCAAGGGAGCATATCATCAAGAGAACCTTCGAGGCTCTGAAGGGCTGCAAAAACGCGATTGTTCACGTTTACAACTCTACTTCTTTTGCACAGAGACAGCAGGTGTTCAAGAAGGATAAGGAGCACATCAAGCAGATCGCTGTCGATGGCGCAAGGCTTCTGAAGGAGCTGACCGAGGAGGCGGGAGAGAAGTACCGCTTCGAGTATAGCCCGGAGAGCTTCACCGGAACAGAGCCGGAATATGCCCTTGAGGTCTGCAACGCGGTTCTGGATGTGTGGAAGCCGACTTCTGACAGGAAGGCGATCATCAATCTTCCGAGTACGGTTGAGCTTTCCATGCCGCATGTCTACGCGCAGCAGGTGGAATACTTGAGCAAGAACCTGAAATACCGCGACAATGTAATGCTGTCTCTTCATCCGCACAATGACCGTGGAAGCGGAGTGGCGGACGCGGAGCTCGGAGTTCTCGCCGGAGCGGACCGCGTGGAAGGCACGCTTTTCGGAAACGGAGAGAGAACCGGAAACGTGGATATCATCACTCTTGCGATGAACCTCTACATGCAGGGAACCGATCCGAAGATGCACTTCGACAACATGCCGGAGATCTGCCGGAAGTATGAGGAATTCACGGGAATGGAGGTAAATCCGAGAAGTCCGTACTGCGGAAAGCTGGTCTTCGCCGCGTTCTCCGGATCACATCAGGACGCGATTGCAAAGGGTATGCACTGGAGAGAGGAGAAGGATCCGGATCACTGGACCGTTCCGTATCTTCCGATCGATCCGACCGATATCGGAAGAAGCTACGACAAGGATGTCATCCGTATCAACAGCCAGTCCGGAAAGGGCGGCGTCGGATATGTGCTTGAGACGAACTATGACCTCATTCTCCCGAAGAAGATGCGTGAGGCCATGGGATATGCGGCCAAGGATCTCTCCGATCATCTGCACAAGGAGCTGCAGCCCGATGAGATCTTCAGCCTCTTTAAAGAAAAATTCGAGAACATTCAGGAACCGCTTTCTGTTCACGGCGTTCATTTCAGACAGCTGGATGACGGACAGATCGAGGCAAGCGTCAATGCGAAGAACGGAAGCGGAGATTACCGTGTTACCGTGGCTGAAGGCAACGGACGTCTTGACGCTGTCAGCAATGCGCTGAAGAAGGCGTACGGCTTCGAGTATCAGCTTTCCACATATCAGGAGCATGCGCTTTCCAAGAGCTCGAGCTCGAATGCGATCGCTTATGTCGGAATCACAAAGCCGGACGGCACACAGGCATGGGGCGCCGCAGTGGATCCGGATATTATCCGGGCATCCATCGACGCACTGATTACCGCAATCAACAACCGTTGAGAACCGGGGAAAACCGCCGGAGACGAATACATCTGTCATATTGCACGGGAAAACCGCCGATCGGACTGCATCTGCAGTTTCCGGCCGGCGGTTTTTCTCTACTTCACACTCAAGTTTGCTTATGCTATAATACAAATATTAGCGTTTTCGGACAGGTTTCGCTTGTCCGGTTCCGCGCTTGTTTTCTTTAGGCCTATTTTATCGAGACGGCGGAAGCCATCTGACAGGAGGAATAAACAAATGCAGATTCTTTACAAGAGCACCAGGGGCGGCGAAAAGGATATTTCGGCATCCAGGGCGGTTCTGAACGGACTTGCCTGCGACGGAGGCCTTTATGTTCCGGACAGTTTTCCAAAACTGAGGGTTTCTCTGGAGGATCTCTCGAAGATGAACTACAGAGATCTGGCTTACGAGGTGATGTCTCTCTTTCTGACGGATTACACGGAGGAGGAGCTTCGCCGCTGCATTGACAGCGCGTATGATTCGAAGTTCGATGTCCCGGAGATCGCTCCGCTTCACAAGGCGGACGGTGCTTATTTCCTGGAGCTTTTCCATGGCAAGACCATTGCCTTCAAGGACATGGCTCTCTCGATTCTTCCGTATCTGATGACTACTGCCGCAAGAAAGAACAATATCACGAACAAAATCTGCATCCTGACGGCTACCTCCGGTGATACCGGAAAGGCGGCCATGGCGGGATTCCAGGATGTTCCCGGCACGGAGATCATTGTGTTCTATCCGGAGGGCGGCGTGAGCCCGGTTCAGGAGCGGCAGATGCGGACCCAGAAGGGTGAGAATACGCACGTCGTTGCCATCAAGGGGAATTTTGACGATGCCCAGACCGGCGTGAAGAAGATCTTCGGCGACCGGGAGATGAATGAGGAGATGGCTTCTCACGGCATTCAGTTCAGCTCCGCGAATTCGATCAATATCGGACGTCTGGTTCCGCAGGCGGCATACTATGTATACGCCTACGCCACCCTTGTCCGCGACGGAGTGATCAAGGCAGGAGATCCGATCAATGTCGTTGTTCCGACCGGAAACTTCGGAAATATTCTCGCGGCGTACTACGCGAAGCAGATCGGGCTGCCGGTCGGCAAACTGATCTGTGCGTCTAATGAGAACAAGGTTCTCTTTGATTTCTTCTCTACCGGAATCTATGACCGGAACCGTCCGTTCATTCTGACTTCTTCTCCATCGATGGATATTCTGGTATCCAGCAACCTGGAGCGTCTGATCTATCTGATCGCAGACCGGGATGCCGCAAAGACCGCCTCTCTGATGAAGGCACTCTCTGATGGCGGCAGGTACGAGATCACACCGGAGATGAGGGCTAAGCTGTCAGATTTTGTGGGCGGATACGCTGCGGAGGACGAGGTCTTTGCCACGATTCACAAGATCTACACAAAGGATCATTATGTCATTGATCCCCACACCGCGGTTGCCGCGACCGTCTATGACCGCTATGAGAAGAAGACGGGTGATACGACACCGACGGTTATCGCCTCCACGGCGAGTCCGTACAAGTTCGCGAGAAATGTTCTGCACGCGATTGACGCGGCGAAGTATGATCCGATGACGGATCTGGAGCAGTTTGACGCTCTGCACGAAGTATCGGGCGTGAAGATTCCCGCAGCGATCGAGGAGATCAAGACGGCACCGATCCGTCACAGCACCGTTGCGGAAATCGGCGAGATGAAGGACGTTATCCGGAAGATGCTCGGCATCTGAGAAACACTGCGCCGGAAGGTCTTTCGGTATTTGGGAGAGACCCGGTGCGGGAGAGATATCCGGTATACGAAAAATTGACTGCAGAGGCATGAGGAATGAGTGAAGAGAGAAAACTGAATCTGTATGACGGCCTCCTCGAGGAGACGGTGAGCCGGATACAGGTGCCGGATAAGGGCGCCATGGAGGAGACGCAGAATCGCTGGAATGCGATTGCGCATCCTCTGCACAGTCTGGGCAAGCTGGAGGATATGATTATACAGATCGCCGGCATACAGCGGACCTCGCGTGTGAAGCTTGACAAAAAGGGCCTGATCACAATGTGCGCCGATAACGGCGTCGTGGAGGAGGGCGTGACACAGACCGGACAGGAAGTGACGGCGCAGGTTGCGGAGAACTTCCTTTCGGAAAAGGCAACGGCGGGAATTCTGTGCCGTAAGGCGGGAGCTGATATTTTTCCGATCGACATCGGTATCGCGAGGGACACGATTGTCCGGAACTGCAAGATTTCCTACGGGACGAAGAATATGACGAAGGGACCGGCGATGACGCGCGCGGAAGCGGTGAAGGCGCTGGAGACGGGAATCGCACTCGTCCGTGAGAAGAAGGCAGACGGCTACCGGATTCTCGCAACCGGTGAGATGGGGATCGGCAACACCACGACGAGCAGCGCTCTTGCCTCCTTCTTTCTGAAGCAGCCTGTGGAGAAGATGACCGGCAGGGGAGCTGGGCTCACGTCGGAAGGATTACAGCGCAAGATCCACGCGATCCGCAGGGCGATCGAAGTGAATCAGCCAGATCCATCGGACCTGGTGGATGTCCTCGCAAAGATTGGCGGTCTGGATATCGCGGGAATGGCAGGTGTTTTTCTCGGCGGAGCTGCGGAGGGAATTCCCGTGGTGATCGACGGTTTTATCTCCGGTGTCGCTGCGCTTGTCGCTTCTGAGATCTGTCCGCTCTCGAAGGATTACATGATCGCTTCACATATGTCTCATGAGCCGGCGGCGGATCTGATGATGAGGACACTCGGAAAGGATCCTGTGCTGCACGCGGATATGTGTCTGGGAGAGGGAACCGGAGCGGTTGTTCTGTTCCCGGTGCTGGACATGGCTCTTGAGGTGTATGACCGGATGTCAACCTTCGCGGAGGATGATATTGAAGCATATAAGGAGTTGAAATGATCCATTTAATTACCGGCGGTGCCGGGAGCGGAAAATCTGCCTATGCGGAGCAGAAGATTCTGGAGCTTGGTGAGGGCAGAAGAATCTATGTCGCGACGATGTTTCCGGGCGTTGACCCGGAGAATTCGAAGCGCATACAGAAGCACCGTGACCGCAGAGCACCGATGAATTTTGAGACGATTGAATGTCCGACGAATCTGTCCGCTGCCGCAATTCCGGAGAATTCGAATATTCTGCTGGAGGATGTTGGAAACCTTGTGGCGAATGAGATGTTTCTGCCGGATGCATCGGGAATCCACGCGGTCAATTCCGTGCTGGACGGTTTCAATTATCTGATGGATATTTCCGCAAATCTGATTATCGTCACGAATGAGATCAATTCGGACGGAGTAGACTATGACAATGCCACCCGTGTTTTTCAGCAGTTCATGGGTCTGGTGAATCAGGAGCTCGGAGAGCTGGCCGACAAGGTCACCGAGGTGGTTTACGGAATTCCCCTCACGGTGAAATAAAGGAAGCACAGAGGTTTTTGTACATTGAAATCTTTATTTGAAAGCTTTATCGTTGCGTTCTCGATGTATTCCAAGATTCCGATGCCGCATATCGAGTGGTCGGAAAAAAGCATGAAGTATTCTATGTGTTTTTTTCCCTGGATCGGTCTTGTGATCGGTCTGCTGGAGTATCTGTGGTTTCTGCTTTGCGGACGGACCGGTGCTTCGGATCTGCTTCGCTCTTCGATCGCGGTTGTGATACCGCTTCTGGTGACAGGCGGAATCCATTTCGACGGGTTTCTTGACACGACGGACGCGCTTAGTTCGTGGAGAACCAGAGAGGAACGCCTTCGCATTCTTAAGGATTCTCATGTGGGAGCATTCGCGGTGATCGGAGCCTGTGTCTTCTTTCTGATTGCACTGGGTTTTGCGTCGGAGGTATCAGGGAAAACAGCAGTATGTCTGTGCCTGATGTTTGCGGTTTCGCGCTCGTATTCGGCGATATCCGTGGTTTCCTTCCCGAATGCGAATCCGAAGGGAACCGCTGCCGCTTTTGGCAGCCATGCGAGGAAGCGGATGGTGCGACGGGTGATGATCGTCTATCTTGCGGCACTTTACGTCTGCCTGATTCTGATCGACCCGCTTGCCGGCATCTTTGTGATCGCCGGTTCTGTGCTGGCATTTTTGATTTATTATTGGACCTGCATGCATTACTTCGGGGGAATGACAGGAGACCTTGCGGGATTTTTTGTATCAGGCGCGGAGCTTCTGATGCTGATTCTGGCGGTGTCCGGCGACGGTATCGGAAGAATATGGTTGAGAGGTTAATAGTATGAAGTTTATTATCGGCGGTGCATTTCAGGGAAAAACGCATTATGCGGAGGAAAAGTACGGGATTGCTCCGGAGGATTGGGCGGACGGACAGGACTGCTCCAGAAATGAGATCTATCACAGCAGGGGTGTCATGCATTTTCACCAGTTTGTGGGAAGAAGCCTGCAGAATGGAGATACACTGGACAATTTTGTGGATGAGCTGATGGCGCGTAATCCGGACATCATCATTGTGGCGAATGAACTGGGTTACGGAATTGTTCCGGCGGACAGCTTCGACCGCAGATACAGGGAAACGGACGGAAGAATCTGTACGGAAATCGCGTCGCGCGCGGATGAGGTGATCCGCATCGTGTGCGGAATACCGACCGTTATCAAAAAGGTATGAGGAATCACGAGGCTCGAAGGAAGTTGAACTCCTGAAGAAAAAACGGGCATTGAAGAGGCACGAGAGCTTCTGAAGAAACGGGCATTGAAGAGGCACGAGCCCCCCCTGAAGATACGGGAATTGAAAAAGGCATGAAGACATGAGGATTCACGAAGGCATGATGGAACTGGTCATGATCCGGCACGGCAGAACAAAGGGAAATATGGAGAACCGGTACATTGGCACGACAGATGAGCCGCTGCTTGCTTCTGAGGCGGAGCGCCTTTTGGCGAAGCGGGAAACGCTGGAGGAGATGCGGATGGATCATCCGGATATACTCCTTGTAAGCCCCATGAGACGCTGTTTGGAGACGGCGGCGATTCTGTTTCCGGAATCGGAGCCGGTGATCGTTCCGGATTTCCGGGAGTGTGATTTCGGTGAATTCGAAAACAAAAACTATAAGGAGCTGAGCGGAAACGTGGATTATCAGCGCTGGATTGACAGCGGCGGAAGGCTGCCTTTTCCGGGCGGAGAATCCATGAGCTCCTTTCAGGAGAGGGTCTGCCGTGCCTTCGACCGGGCAGTCGGGGAGAGAGCGGAGCATCTCTGCGGCGAAACCGGGAGAACCGGCGGGGCATCGGAGTATCTCTGCGGCAAAACCGGGAGATCCGGCAAAGCATCGGAAGAGGCGCAGGACCGGAGTATTTCCGGTATATCCGGCGATCCGGTGATCCGGGCTGCCATGGTGGTCCACGGAGGAACGATCATGGCTGTTCTTGAGAAATACGGGTATCCCCGGAAGAGCTATTTTGAATGGCATGTAGGAAACGGAGATGGTTTTCTGCTTTCCGTCAGGGAAACGGGGGACGATCTCCAACTTTCTGTCAGACGCGGTTTCTAGCAGAGCACTCTTTGATTGATTCAGGAGAGAATTCCGGAGAGTATTGGAAACTGTGTTGTTCAGGAGGGGATTCCGGAGAGTATTGGAAACTGTGTTGTTCAGGAGGAAATTCTGGAGAGTATTGGAAGCTGTGTTGTTCAGGAGGAAATTCTGGAGATCGGAATGTTCGGAGAGTGTCATGCGCATCTGTTTATGAATGGTTATGATTATCATGCCGCGGTAAGAACGCACCGGGATCATCCGGATGAAGGGGTGATCCGAAAAGAACTTGAGGCATACAGAGATGCGGGCGTCACGTTTGTGCGCGACGGCGGAGATCACTATGGTGTGTCAGATCTTGCGAGAGAGCTGGCGCCGGAGTACGGAATCCGGTACCTCACGCCGATTTTCGGAATTTTCCGCGAGGGACATTACGGCAGGGTGGTCGGAAGACCTTTTTCGAACCTCAGAGAATACGCGCAGCTCGTCTCGGAGGTGAAGGAGCAGGGCGGAGACTTCATCAAAATCATGACTTCGGGAATCATGACTTTTGAGACATCCGACGGTCTTTCGGAGGAGGGGCTCAAAAGAGAGGATGTCAGGGAGATGGTTCATATCGCCCATGAGTCCGGCATGAAGGTCATGAGTCACACAAACGGAAGCAGAGGGGTGATTGACGCTGCGGAGGCCGGTGTGGATTCTCTGGAGCATGGAAATTTTCAGAGCGAGGAAAGTCTGGAGGCTCTGGCGGAGAGCGGCGCGGTCTGGGTACCGACCTGCTCGACGGTTCGGAATCTGATCGGCTCCGGACGTTTTTCCGATGCGGTTCTTACAGAGATCTGGAGCGGTCTCAGGAAAAATATCCGACGGGGACGTGAGCTTGGGATTCCGATCGCTCTTGGCAGCGACGCGGGAGCTTATCGCGTTCTGCACGGGCAGGGCATACGGGATGAATATCGGGCATTTCAGGATATTTTTCCGGACGACCCGGAACTTGACGATTGGCTTGCACAGGCAGAGAAACGGATTCATCAATGGATAAAGAAAAAAAATTAAACGGTGGAAGGGAGAAGAGCAAGGATTCACCCCGGACAGGTCTGGAAGAATCCTTCGTGCTCTATGATCACAAAAAGCTCAGAATGGGATACACAACCGGTTCCTGTGCCGCGGCTGCGGCAAAGGCAGGAACGAGAACGCTCCTGACCGGAGTGGAGACCGAGGAAATCGTTCTGGATACGCCGAAGGGAATCCGGCTGCATCTCCCGGTCGAGGATATCCATATCCAGAGAGATGAGAGCGGAATTCCTGTAAAGGTGTGCTGCGCGGTCCGTAAGGACGGCGGAGATGATATTGACGCGACGAACGGAGCCCTGATCTATGCGGAGGTTTCGTGTACCGGGGAGGCCGGCGTGACCATTGACGGCGGCGAAGGAGTCGGCCGGGTGACGAAGCCGGGCCTTGATCAGCCGGTCGGAAACGCGGCGATCAATCATGTTCCCAGGGAAATGATCACAAAGGGCGTTCTGGAGGTCTGCAGAGAACAGGGTTACACGGGAGGAATTTCCGTGATCATCCGGATCCCGGAGGGACAGAGGATCGCGGAGAAGACATTTAATCCGAGGCTCGGTATTGTCGGAGGAATCTCCGTGCTCGGCACCAGCGGCATCGTCATGCCGATGAGTGAAAAGGCTCTGATCGATACGATCCGGGTGGAGATGAAGATGCGCCGGGAGAACGGCGGAGAATATCTTGTCATTACCCCGGGAAATTTCGGCGAGAGGTTTGCTTCAGAGATGCCGGACCTGGTCCGCACGCATGAGATGAAATGCAGCAATTTCGTCGGCGAGACGCTGGACATGGCGGTGGATCTGGGGGTAAAGGGCATCCTTTTTATCTCTCATATCGGAAAATTTATCAAAGTTTCCGGGGGAATCATGAACACGCATTCTCATGAGGCGGATTGCCGGGCAGAGCTGATGGCCGCAGCGGTGCTGCGGGCCGGAGGCAGCGCGGATCTGGCGAGAGAGGTTCTCTCCACCAATACGACGGAGGATGCGCTGAAGATCCTGAAACAGGAGGGCGGCGACGAACTCTTTGACGCGGCAATGAAGCGTATCACCGAACGGATCGGCTTTTATCTGAATGCCAGAGTGCAGGGAAGAATCGAAACCGGCGCCGTGATCTTCTCAAATGTCTTCGGAATGCTCGGAAAGACGGAGAACGTGCCGGATCTGGTGGAAAAGCTGAGAAGACAGGGCTGAAGAATTTTGTGCTGTGAATAACCGGTTTCTGCTGCCTCCGGATGATCCGGAGAAGCGGCGGGCATTGTATACAAGAATTGAAGACAGCGTTCCGCATCGGGGACGCAACGGAGAGAATTGAAGACAGCGTTCCGCATCGGGGACGCGACAGGAGGAAAAAAGAATGGTACATTTTGTAGGCGCCGGTTCCGGTGCCGCGGATCTGATTACAGTCCGCGGAAAAGAGTATTTGGAGAAGGCGGATGTGATCATCTACGCGGGTTCGCTGGTGAATCCGGAGCTTCTGCAGTACGCGAAGAAAAACTGCAAAATCTGGAATTCCGCGAAGATGACGCTGGAAGAGGTGCTGGATGTCATCTTTGAGGCGGAGAAAAGCGGCTTTATGACGGTCCGTCTCCATACCGGCGATCCATGTCTGTACGGGGCGATCCGGGAGCAGATGGACGTACTCGACGAGAAGGGCATTGCGTATGATTATACACCGGGCGTGAGCTCCTTCTGCGGTGCCGCCTCGGCACTGAACCTGGAGTACACTCTTCCCAACGTCTCTCAGAGTGTGATCATCACGAGAATGGAAGGACGGACGCCGGTACCGGAGAAGGAAAGCATTCAGTCCTTTGCCGCGCATCACGCGACAATGGTTGTATTTCTGAGTACAGGCATGCTGGAGGAGCTTTCGAAGCGTCTGATCGAGGGCGGATATACCGCAGATACACCTGCGGCAATCGTGTACCGCGCAACCTGGCCGGATGAACGGGCGTATATCTGTACCGTCGGGACTCTGGCTGAGACGGCGCGAGAAAATCATGTGACGAAGACAGCGCTGATGATTATTGGAGATGTGGTTACACATTCCCACTACGACCGGTCAAAGCTCTATGACCCGGAATTTACGACGGAATTCAGAGAGGCTTCCTCCGGGAAAAAATCCTGAGAGGAAGGCGCGGACGCCAAGAGCGGCTTAGCTTAGAAACATACGGAAGGATCTGGAACATACGGAATGCGGGGGCACAACAGAGAGCAGGGGCTTTTATATGAAGATTGCAGGAATATGTTTTACAAAATCGGGAAGTGAAGTATCGAAACGAATCATCCGGGTTCTGCGTGGATCATTCGCGGCCGGGGATGCAGACGATGTGGAGATCGAGTGGTATGGGAAGGGCAAGTATCTGGCTGGCACAGGTTTCCGGGAGCTGAGTGTCCCGGTTCAGGAGTGGGCCGGTAAATGCTTTCACACCTGCGACACCCTCATTTTTGTAGGAGCAGCGGGCATTGCGGTTCGCGCGATCGCACCGTACGTTCGGGATAAGCGCACGGATCCGGCGGTCATTGTGGTAGACGAGAGAGGAAAGTTCTGCATCTCTCTGCTGTCCGGGCACATCGGCGGGGCAAATGAAATGGTGGAGAACCTTTCGGCGGGACTGGGAAGTGTTCCGGTCATCACGACGGCGACCGATGTGAGCCACAAGTTCGCGGTCGATGTCTATGCGGACCGGAACGACATGGTGATCTCAAATATGACCTACGCCAAGGAGGTTTCGGCTGCCCTTCTCGCCGGCGAGCCGGTGGGATTTTACACACATTTCCCGGTGGAGGGAGATCTGCCCGAGGGTATTTACTGGTCTGACAAGCTGGATACGGCGAGAGCGCTGAGCGCGGAGAATGAGGAGGAGGGAACTTCTCTGGGAATCTACATCAGTCCCTCCTACAACCGGCAGTATTTTGATCACACACTTTGGCTGATTCCGAAGTGCCTTGTCCTCGGAATCGGATGCAAGAGGGGAACGCCGGCTTCGGTGATCCGGAAGCTGGTGGATGATACTCTGCGGCAGTACAGTCTTTATCCGGAAGCCATCGCCTCGGTGGCGAGCATCGATCTGAAGAGGGACGAGCCCGGGCTGGTCGAGTACTGCAGATTCCTGGGAGTGCCGCTGCATACCTTCTCCGCGGATGAGCTGAACATGGCAGAGGGCAGCTTCACAAAATCAGACTTTGTGAGAAAAACAACGGGCACCGATAATGTGTGCGAGCGAAGCGCGGTCTGTGACGGCGGCGGGGATCTGATCATCCGTAAGGTCGCTGAGGACGGGGTTACAGTAGCGGTCGCGCTGCTGAACCGGAAGATCAAGGTCGGGTAGCGCTGAACCGGAAAATCATGGACGGATTGCGGCAGATACATATATACAGAGATGAAAGAGGAGAGGGCGGTTGTTCACTGCCCAGAAGAAATCTGTCGACTGCCGGCAACCTGAAGGTGGCGGGTTTCTGCCTGCATCAAACGAAAGGATTCTATTTATGAAACAGATAAATGTAGTGGGCATCGGACCGGGTGCCTGGGAAAAAATGACAGTGGAAGCCGCAGAGGCTTTGCAAAACAGCGACACGATCATCGGCTACACCGTGTATATCGATCTGGTCAGAGATCATCTTCCAGGGAAGGAATTTCTGTCGACCCCGATGCGCAAGGAAGTGGACCGCTGTGTCCTGGCCTTTGAGGAGGCGGAAAAGGACAAGAAGGTGTCCATGATCTGCAGCGGAGACGCAGGAGTTTACGGAATGGCAGGGCTGATGTATGAGGTCGGGGAGCGTTACCCGGAGGTATCTCTCCGAATTATTCCGGGCGTTACGGCTGCCCTCGGAGGAGCAGCGGTGCTTGGAGCTCCTCTGATTCATGATTTCTGTCTGATCAGTCTGTCCGATCTTCTGACTCCGATCGAAAAGATCGAGAAGCGTCTGGCAGCGGCCGGTGAGGCGGATTTTGCGATCGTGATTTACAACCCGCAGAGCCGGAAGAGATCCGACTATCTCCAGAAGGCCTGTGACATACTGCTGCAGTACCGGAAGGATGACAATGTGTGTGGGATTGTGGAAAATATCGGCAGGGAGGGAGAGTCGATGAAGATTCTGACGCTCCGCGAGCTTCGGGATACGCCGGTCAACATGTTTACGACGGTTTTCATCGGAAACTCCCAGACAAAAATCGTCAACGGACATATGGTGACGCCGAGAGGGTATCGGAATGTATGATGTATTCTTGTTTGCCGGAACGACAGAGGGCCGCGTCCTGGCGGATCGTCTGAAGGAGATCGGGGAACGGAACGGCCGGAGAAAAATACAGATCTGCTGCTTTACCGCGACGGAGTACGGGAAAAGCCTGATCTCTCCGGGGGAAAATCTGGATGTTCACAGCGGAAGGCTGACGGAAGTGGATATGGTCCGTGAGATCCGCGAGAACACGACAGAGGATGCCGTCATCATAGATGCCACCCATCCGTATGCAGCGGCTGTGACGGAGAATATCCGGAAGGCCTGTGCAGAAGCGGGAAGGAAATATATCCGCGTGCTCCGCGGGACGACCATGCAGGAGGAGACGCCGGACGGCCATACTCCGGCGGACCGTGCGGCTGAGGACGCAGGAAGGACGGTCGGAGAGCAGGCGGCACAGGCAGGTTTTGCTCCGGCGGCTCGTGCGGCTGAGGGCGCAGGAGGGACGGTCGGAGAGCAGATGGCGCCGGATTCTTTCTATGAGCTTCCTGACGGAAACATTGTGGTCGGAAGCACAGAGGAGGCTGCCGCATGGCTCGCGGGGACAGAAGGAAACGTGCTTCTCACAACCGGAAGCAAGGAGCTGAGGGTTTTCACCTCGGTTCCAGATTATCGGGAGCGTCTCTTTGCCAGAGTACTCTCTCTTCCTTCTGTGGTGGCTTCATGCGCGGATCTCGGCTTTCAGGGAAGAAACCTGATCTGCATGCAGGGACCGTTCTCCGAGGAGATGAATATTGCCCTGATCCATCAGACGAAGGCGAAATACCTGGTTACAAAGGATACCGGAAGAGAGGGCGGCTTCCCGGAGAAGGAAAGCGCGGCAAAGGCCTGTGGCTGCCGGATGATTATCATCCGAAGGCCTCTTGAGGAGAAGGGCATATCTGTGGAGGAGTGTATAAGGCGGATACGGGAAAAGTTCGTACCGGAGATCAGCTGATTTGAGTTAAGGGATCGCCTGGCTGCAGAATGCGTTCCGTGAAAAGCCCGGGTTCGAGATTGTCGGATTCAAAACGCCCCGGAGATGTGAGTTTTTTGACAGGAGAATGATTTATGAGTGAAATTGCCGTGATTGGCATTGGTATGGGAACAGAAAATGGCCTGACCGTAGAGGCGGCGGATTTTATCCGTTCTTCAGATCTGTTGATCGGGGCGGAGCGGATGCTGCGGGATGTCGCGGGAAAAGGGCAGGAGACCTGCGCGGAATATCTGCCCGCGAGGGTCGCCGCGGCGATTGAAGCGCATCCAAATGCTTCGAGGATCTCCGTTCTGATGTCCGGCGATGTCGGATTTTTCAGCGGAGCAAAAAAATTGTACGCGGCGCTCGGCACACGGAACAATCCGGAGGATTCGATCCGCGTTATGCCGGGCATCTCATCGGTCGTCTATTTCTGCAGTCAGCTCCGAATCGCCTGGGAGGACGTGAGGCTGACGAGCATGCACGGCATGCACTGCAACCTTATCGGCGAGATCTGCCGGAACGGAAAGGTTTTTTCCATCCTTGGCACGAAGGATCAGGCGGCGGAGATCTGCCGGAAGCTGATCACTTATGACATGAATGAGGTGACGGTACATATCGGTGAGAATCTCGGATATCCGGAGGAGAAAATTCTTTCGGGGCGTCCGGTCGATTTTGCGGATTATGAGTCATCCGCCCTCAGTGTGATTCTGGTGGAAAATCCGAACGTGAATCCTGTCGTGACGAGCGGGGTGCCGGACGAGGATTTCCTGCGGGACAAGGTTCCCATGACAAAGGAAGAGGTACGCATCGTTTCGATCGGAAAGCTCCGGCTGACGGACCGGTCAGTCGTATACGATATCGGTGCCGGCAGCGGTTCGTGCTCGGTTGAAGCGGCACTGCGGGCGGTGAACGGAAAGGTTTACGCAATTGAGAAGAACCCCGCAGCGGTTCGGCTTCTCTATTCGAACAAGCTGAAGTTCCGCGTGGACAATATGGAGATCGTGGAGGGACTGGCGCCGGAGGCACTGAAGGACCTTCCGGTACCGACGCATGCCTTTCTCGGCGGCACCGGAGGAAATATGGAGGAAATTCTCCGTACCCTTCTGGACAAGAATCCGCGGATCCGCATCGTACTCAATGCCATCACGCTTGAGACAGTCTCGCAGGCATTGGGAATTCTGAAAAAGCTTCCGTTTGGTGAGCCGGACATCGCCTGCATCACGGTTGCGAAGTCGAAAAAGGCGGGACCTTATCACATGATGATGGGGCAGAATCCGGTATACGTGATCACAGCGGAAGGCGCTGAGGCTGAAGTATCGGAGAATGAACTGGAGAGGGCTCTCGTCCACACCGGAGTTGACGGCGAGAAATTCGACGAGGAAAGCTGAGAAGTCATTGCTTATGTGAAAAATAAGACAGTTCACTTGAAAAAAATGCGGTTCACTTGAAAAAATGCGGTTCACTTTGGAAAAAACACGGTTCACTTGAAAAAATACGGTTCATGTGGATAAGAATACAGTACATATGGGAAACAATACGGCACATATAAAAAATGATACGATACATATGGATGATAATCGGGTACGTACGGAAATTGCAAAAGCAGACACGGATAATTATGAGAAGATCAAAATCAGCCGGATCATGATCGCGGCGCCTTCCAGCGGCAGCGGCAAGACGCTGATCACCTGCGGATTGCTGAATCTTCTGAAGAAAAAGGGATTGAAGCCGGCTTCTTTTAAATGCGGACCGGATTTCATCGACCCGATGTTTCATACGAAGGTTCTCGGCACGAGAAGCCGGAATCTGGATACTTTTTTCACGGACCCGGATACAACAAGGGGACTTCTGGCGCGGAACGCAAAGGACGCGGATCTGGCGGTTCTGGAAGGGGTAATGGGATATTTTGACGGGATGGGAATTGACAGCTCGAGAGCAGGGGCAAGTGATCTGGCCTCTGTCACGGACACGCCGGTTCTTCTGATTGTTCCCGCAAAGGGAGTCAGCCGTTCTGTGCTTCCTCTGATCCGGGGGTTTCTGGATTTTCAGGAAAAACCCTGTATCCGCGGATTGATTCTGAACCGGGTTTCCGCGGGACTCTATCCCAGAATGAAGGAAATGATTGAGCGGGAGGTCGGAATACCCGTTGTCGGCTATGTGCCGGTCGTAAAGGACTGCGCGCTGGAGAGCCGGCATCTGGGACTTCTGATGCCGGATGAGATTGCCTCTTTTCAGGACAGGCTGGACAGGCTGGCAGACGTACTGGAAGGGACGCTGGATCTGGGACAGATCCTTGAAATCGCCGGGAGTGCCCCGGCGCTGACCGTGCAGAAAAGCGATCCTGAAGAATACAGTGCCCCGGATTGCGGTGCGGCAATATACAGTGGCGCGAATTGTGATGCGGCAAAGTTCAGTACTGCGGATGGCAATATTGCGAATTGCAGTACGGTGAATTGCAGTACCGTGGAAAGCGGCGCGGCAGAGCAGAGCGGGAAAGAATGCAGAAGTGGAAAGGTCAGGATCGGGCTTGCAAGGGATGAAGCCTTCTGTTTTTTCTATGCGGACAATCTGGATCTTTTGAGGGAGATGGGCGCTGAACTGGTTCCTTTTTCTCCGATTCACGATGCCTGCCTTCCCGATAATCTGGATGGTCTGATGCTTCACGGCGGATACCCGGAGCTTTACGGAAAAGAGCTGGGAGAGAATGCTTCGATGCGGGAGTCTGTCCGCAGAGCTGTGACAGGGGGACTCCCCACACTGGCGGAATGCGGGGGATTTCTCTATCTGCACAGGCAGCTGACCGACCTGGAGGGTAATGTATGGCCGATGGCGGGTGTTTTTCCGGAGAGTGCGTACTATACCGGACGTCTGACGCGGTTCGGCTATCTGACGCTAACAGGAGGAACCATGTTCGGAAGGGATGTCGGAGAGATCCGGTCCCACGAATTCCATTACTACGAATCGGAGGACCCCGGCAGTACGTTCCTCGCGCGGAAACCGGTCGGAAACCGCTCCTGGCGCTGCGTCAGAAGCACGGATACCCTTTATGCAGGGTTCCCGCATCTGTATTTCTACGCGAACCCGGGGACAGCTGAGGCATTTATCGAGAGGTGTGCAGAGTATCATGCTAATAGAAACCTTTGACCATATCGTTCCAGCGGTACTGCTCGGTGGAATTCTGGACCTTGTGTTCGGGGATCCGCACGGTCTGTACCACCCGGTTCAGCTTATCGGAAAGTTTATTACCTTTTTTGAAAAGCTCTTCCGGAAGATTTTCCCTTCCGGAAAAACAGGAGAGCGGACAGCAGGCGTTCTGACCGCGCTCTGTGTCATGGCGGTGAGCACTCTGATTCCCGTGGTTCTTCTGAAACTTTTCTACCACGTCAATTTTTGGCTTGGCTTTGCTTGCGAGACGTTCTGGTGTTATCAGATTCTGGCGGCAAGATCGCTCCGGGATGAGAGCATGAAGGTTTACCGGGAGGTGAAGACCGGAGATCTCGGAAAGGCCAGAAGGGCAGTCTCCATGATTGTCGGGAGGGATACAGAAAAACTGGATATGACAGGAGTCACAAAGGCGGCGGTCGAGACCGTCGCGGAAAACGCCTCTGACGGCGTTGTGGCGCCGCTGATTTTTCTGATGATCGGAGGAGCTGCGGGGGGATTTTTCTACAAGTCCGTTAATACGATGGATTCCATGATCGGGTACGTCAATGACCGGTATCGCTGGTTCGGAACCTTCGCGGCCAGGCTGGATGATGTTCTGAATTTCATTCCGGCGAGAATTTCCGGTCTGCTCATGGTGCTTGCCGCACAGATCTGCGGAAATGACGGGAAGAATGCCATGAAAATTTTTAAGCGCGACCGGCGGAAGCATGCAAGTCCGAATTCGGCGCACACCGAGGCCGCGATGGCTGGCGCACTGGATATCCGGCTTGCGGGAGATGCCTGGTACTTTGGAGAGCTGCACCGGAAACCGTATATCGGGGACCCGATCCGCGAGATTGTGCCGGAGGACATTCCCCGCGCCAATCGGATCATGTACGGAACTGCCGTGCTTGCCTTCCTTCTGTCAGCAGCGGTGCGGGTGCTGATTCTTGTGCTGGTGTGATTCGCCGGATAGGAATGGCCGGACAGTCGGGACAAAGCGCAGGCGGTAATTTCAGCACAGCTGTGATTTGCCGGAAAGGAATGGCCGGACAGTCGAAGCTTGGTGCAGGTGATGATTTTCGGGCCGGCGGGAGAGGTGAAGGAATGATTAAGACAGTACATGGCGGGGATGTCTACCGGCATCCCGGCGTCATTGATTTTTCATCAAATATGAATCCGCTCGGGACACCGGAGCGCGTGATCCGCGAGGCACAGGAGAGCATGACAGAGATCTGCCATTACCCCGATGTGCGGCAGGAACAGCTGATCCGTGCCCTGTCTGCATACGAGAAGGTGCCGGAGGAGTATCTGTTCTGTGGAAACGGTGCGGCGGAGGTGATTTTTGCGTATGCCTGGGCATTGCAGCCGAAGCAGGCGCTCATCCTTGCCCCGACCTTTGCGGAATATGAGCAGGCACTGAAAAGCACCGGATGCGCGGTGCGGCTCTATGCTCTGCGGGAGTCCGATGGTTACCGGCTGACGCGGGATTTCACGGAAGCGATTACAGAGGATCTGGACGTTGCCGTTCTCTGTAATCCGAACAATCCGACCGGCATTCCTGTTGATCCGGAGCTGATGCGGGAGGTTATCCGAACCTGCCGGTCAAGGGGCGTGAGGCTTTTTGTAGATGAATGCTTCCAGGATTTTTGTGATAATCCGGAGCGTCTGACAGTCAGGGGGTACCTGGAGGAGGAACCGGAAATCTTTATTCTGAAGGCGTTTACCAAGCGGTACGCGATGGCCGGTCTTCGGCTCGGGTATGGGATGACGTCGGATGCGGATCTTTTGTCCCGGATGCGTTCGGCGGTGCAGCCATGGAATGTCTCGATTCCGGCACAGAAGGCGGGAACGGCAGCGCTTCACGAGGAGGAATACGTGGAGAAGGCAAGAGCCGTTGTGCGCAGGGAGCGGACCTATCTGAAAAGGTCGTTGAAAGAGCTCGGATTTCAGGTATTTGATTCCTGCGCAAATTACATCTTCTTCAAGGGAGAGGAAGGGCTTTCCGAAAAGCTTCTGCCGTACGGGATTATGATCCGGGACTGCTCCAACTATCACAATCTTGGAAACGGGTATTACCGCGTTGCGGTACGGCTGCATCCGGACAACGAAAGGCTGATTGAAGCACTTGGAATGACCCGGCGGATGATTGAACGCAGGGATACAGAGACATCAGATAAGAGGTTTTGATTATGGCAAAAGCAATTATGATTCAGGGCACAATGTCGAACGCCGGGAAGAGCCTGATCGCCGCGGGACTGTGCCGCATTTTCAGACAGGACGGATATAGAGTTGCGCCGTTCAAGGCGCAGAATATGGCGCTGAATTCCTTTATTACGCGTCAGGGCCTGGAGATGGGACGGGCGCAGGTGATGCAGGCAGAGTGCGCCGGCGTGGAGCCGGATGTGCGGATGAACCCGATCCTTCTGAAGCCAACGAATGACACCGGCTCCCAGGTCATCGTAAACGGTGAGGTCCTCGGAAACATGGATGCCAGGGAGTATTTCCGTTATAAGCCGAACCTGATCCCGGAGGTCAGAAAGGCTTACGAATCCCTTGCCGCGGAGAATGATATCATCGTGATTGAGGGCGCCGGAAGTCCCGCGGAAATCAATCTGAAGGATGCCGATTGCTTCGTCAACATGGGAATGGCGAAAATCGCCGGTGCGCCGGTTCTTCTGGTCGGTGATATCGACCGGGGCGGCGTTTTTGCGCAGCTGATCGGAACGGTTGAGCTTCTGGAAGAGGATGAGAGGAAGATGGTGAAGGGGCTTGTGATCAACAAGTTCCGGGGAGACCGGACCATTCTGGATCCGGGAATCCGAATGCTGGAAGAAAGATCCGGAATTCCGGTTGTCGGTGTCGCTCCCTACCTTCACATCGAGGTGGAGGATGAGGACAGCCTCACTGAGCGCTTTTCGGGCAGTCAGACCGTCGCCGCGATTGATATTGTGGTCATCCGCACGCCCCGGATTTCAAATTTCACGGATTTCAATCCATTTGAGAAGATGAAGGGCGTCTCTCTTCGGTATGTGGATCGGGTGTCGGAGCTGAAAAATCCTGATATGATCATTCTTCCGGGTACCAAAAATACCATGGAAGACCTTCTCTGGATGAGACAGAACGGTCTGGAGGCGGCTGTCCTGAAGGCAGCCTCTGAGGGTACTGTGATCTTCGGAGTCTGCGGCGGCTATCAGATGCTCGGGGAGACGCTTTCCGATCCTCTTGGTGTTGAAAACGGCGGTTCCATCAAGGGAATGGGCCTGCTTCCGATGCACACTGTTTTTGCGGGGGAAAAGACCCGCACCCGCGTGGAGGGAAACTTCGGACAGCTTCAGGGCGCGCTGAAAGGCCTTTCCGGGACGGCGATCGAGGGGTATGAGATCCATATGGGTGTCAGCACCTTGAATGAGAACGCAGTGCCGACGGTGCGTATCCGGGATACGAACGTGGAGGGCGCGGCCGAAAAGGAGGACGGTGCTCAGCAGGGAAACGTATATGGAACCTATGTTCACAGCGTGTTCGACCGGGAAATGGTGGCCGACAGAATTGTGGAAGCTCTGGGCCGAAGGAAGGGTATGGACACCTCGGATATGACGGGCGTGGATTATCAGACCTTTAAGGAAAGTCAGTATGACATTCTGGCGGAGGAGCTTCGCAGAAACATGGATCTGAAAAAAATATACGGGATTCTGGATGCCGGTGTGTGAAAAATGCATGAGGCTCCGGATACCGGTGCGTGAAATAAATCAGAGAAAGAACATCGTGGAAAAGTGCAGGGAATGCTGGAAGGATGGGAATTGCGGATATGTCAGAAGTAAAGATCGAACTGGAAAATGTGAAGCCGATGGATATTGAGAAGCGAAGCTTCGAGATCATCACGGAGGAGCTGGGAGAGAAGAACCGTCTTCTGATACCCGGAACGGAGCTGATCGTAAAGCGCTGTATCCATACCAGCGCGGATTTTGATTACGCGGATAACCTCTGCTTCTCAGAGAACGTTGTGGAAAAAGCGCTGGATGCGATCCGCGGCGGGGCGAGCATCGTTACGGACACGCATATGGCGCACTCGGGAATCAACAAGCACGCGCTTGCCCGGTACGGAGGAGAGGCACTGTGCTTTATGTCCGATCCGGATGTAGCGGAAGAGGCGAAAAAACGGGGCGTCACCCGCGCCGCGGTATGCATGGAAAAAGCTGCCAGGCTGGACCGGAAGCTTATCTTTGCGGTAGGAAACGCACCGACGGCGCTGGTGCGCCTGTATGAGATGATCGAGAACGGGACGGTGAAGCCCGAGCTCATCATCGGCGTTCCGGTCGGTTTTGTGAATGTGGTGCAGTCGAAGGAACTGATCATGCAGACCGATGTACCATACATCGTTGCAAGAGGGCGTAAAGGCGGGAGCAATATCGCCGCCTGCATCTGCAACGCTCTCCTGTATATGCTGAGCAGCGACAGGGGATATTGACAGCGGGAGTGCGAAACAAGGAGCAATCCGTAGCGTAGCTTATACAGTTTGTGGAACGATGTATCGTATCGGGTTTACTCCTCCAATCCCTCCATCATCCGATAGGTGATGAGGATCTCCCGGACGATCTCTCCTTCTGCGGCTTCCGCCTCAAGATCTGCTTTGTCGGAAGAGGGAGGAAGCTGCGGATCCGGCTCCTGAAACTCCGCCTCAATCCAGTTGTAGGCGGCATCCTTCGCGTTGTCGAGCACCTCGTCGAGGGTATCGCCGTCTGCCTCACACATCTCAAGATCAGCAAACTTCGCGTGATATCCGTTTTCGGTTTTCTTTACAATAACGGGATAATAAAACTTCATCTTTACCTCCAAATCATACGTGAATCAAACATTCCTGAAATAGCGGCACGAATTACACGGGCCGCTATTTCACGGGTCACTATTATACGGGCCGCTATATTATAGCAAATCCGCTGAAAAAAGAAAACATGGACGAACCGGAAAAAGAAAACAAAAGAAAACACAAAGGGAAACAATGAGGTGTATTTTTCAAAGAACATTTGTCCGCACAGAAGGGTACCGGTTGAATCAGCCTTTCAAAAATAGTAAGATTAGTGTATAAGCTCTTCGAAAACGCAGACAGGATCGTCACGCGCGAAGCGTGTGTAAGAGACTGTATACAATCCGCAGCTTATACAGTATGTAGCGCTGCACAGAGCATTGGGGCTTACATAATATGTATATCTTCCGAATGCAGGGGCCCGTGCGTGCGTATAAAAAGAGTACAATTCTCCCGGTGCGGAGACTATTTTCGGAGAATTGGCGGGGCGGATCATGCGGTTGAATCCGTTCCTCTGTTAGTGTTCTTTGTGAGTTTGAACTTGACCTAAAATTGGAAAGGATGTATGTGGTATGGTTACAAATGATGAAAATCTGATTCAGCTGAAGCATAAGATTCTTGAGGAGACGGCAAGGCTCGCCTGGAACGACGAGCTGGATGAGGACGGCAAGGAAAAACTGATTCTGAAGCTGAGCCCGGGACCTCTTGCAAAATACAGATGCTGCGTCTACAAAGACCGCGAGCTGATCAAGCGCCGGATTCGTCTGGCGGAGGGCAAGAACCCGGATCCGAACGATACCTCGAAGAATATCGTGCGCGTTCTCGGACCGGCATGTGAGGAGTGTCCGATTTCCGCTTATACCGTAACCGACAACTGCCGCAAATGCATGGGACAGCCATGTCAGAGCTCCTGCAAATTCGGCGCGATCGATATGGGCGCGCATCGTTCTCATATCGACGCGACAAAGTGCAAGGAGTGCGGAAAATGTGCGGAGGCGTGTCCCTACAATGCGATCGTTCATCTGGTCCGGCCCTGCAAAAAGGCCTGCCCGGTAGGCGCCATCACCTATGATGAGTACGGGATCTGCGTCATTGATGATTCGAAATGCATTCAGTGCGGGCTCTGCATTCATTCCTGCCCGTTTGGCGCACCAGCGTCAAAATCCTACCTCGTAGACATCATCCGTGATATTAAAGCCGGGAAGGAAGTCTATGCGATGGTTGCGCCCGCGACCGAGGGTCAGTACGGACCGGATATCACAATGGGGTCCGTCCGTCAGGCAGTGAAGGAGCTCGGGTTCAAGGATCTGGTCGAGGTCGGCCTGGGAGCAGATATGACGGCAGCCTTTGAGTCTGAAGAGTGGAGTGAAGCTCTGAAGGAAGGGCGGAAGATGACGACCTCCTGCTGCTCCGCCTTTATCAATATGCTGAAGGTACATTTTCCGGAGCAGTACAAGAACAACATGTCCACAGTTGTGTCTCCGATGTGCGCCGTGTCCCGATATCTCAAGGCCATGCATCCGGGATGCGTGACGGTTTTCCTCGGACCCTGTGTAGCGAAGAAATCCGAGGCAGCGGATGTAGAGGGTGTGCCGAAAAACGCGGATTATGTCATGACCTATGGTGAGTTCTCGGCGCTCTTACGCTCCAAAGATGTGGAGCTGAAGCCCTGTACCGATCCGTATCAGGAGGCTTCCATCTTCGGTAAGAGATTCGCCACCTCCGGCGGAGTTGCGAATGCCGTGATTGAGTGCATGAAGGAGCGCGGTGAGGATACCTCAGATATCCGGCTTCTGAAAGCCGCGGGCGGTCCGGAGTGCAAGAAGGCACTCACGATGCTGAAGTTCGGAAGACTTCAGGAAGATTTCATCGAGGGTATGATCTGTCCGGGCGGCTGCGTGGGCGGTCCGTCCCGCAAGGTAACCGCCGCCGAGATTATGAAGGACCGTGAGAAGCTGCTGAAGAAGGCGGACGGCAGAAAGGTGCTGAAGAACCTTGAGAATTATCCGATGGACAAATTCTCCATGTTCCGGGACGATATCATTCGTGACACCCGGAAACAGCCGGTTGACGGGACGCAGAAGCCGGCCGGTCAGGGAAGCGCCGAATAAACTGCATGCCTGCCCGCGGCTGTCAGAAATTCTGTTCTGACCCGCGGACAGGTGGATTTACGCGAACAGTGAGCCGCAGCCGAATGCAAAGTATTCGTGTGCGGCGAGCGTCGCGATAGCGAGATAAAACTCGCACAGCGTGTTTTATCTCGTTTTTTTCTGAACGAAATATTACGATTTAAAGGGTGAATGTATGAGAAGATTGGCTTTGAGCGATGAAATTCTGCTGTCAATTGACAAGCCTGCCAGATATATCGGCAATGAGGTGAATGCAGTTGACAAATCGGAATCTTTCGATCCGGAGAAGATGATTCGCTTCTGTATGTGTTTCCCGGATGTCTACGAGATCGGTATGTCTCATCTGGGGATTCAAATCCTGTATGATATGTTTAATAAACGAGAGGATGTCTGGTGCGAGAGAGTCTACTCTCCATGGCCGGATCTGGACAAGATCATGCGGGAGAAGAAGATCCCTCTCTTTGCCCTTGAGTCTCAGGAACCGGTCCGCTCGTTTGACTTTCTCGGAATCACGATTCAATACGAGATGTGTTATACAAACATTCTCCAGATTCTGGATCTGTCCGGGATTGCACTTCACGCCGCAGACCGCGGAGAGGATGAACCTATCGTTATCGGCGGCGGCCCCTGCACCTACAATCCGGAGCCGATCGCGGAATTCTTCGATCTGTTTTATATCGGTGAGGGCGAGGTTGCGTACGACGAGCTGTTCGGTCTGTATCAGGAGAAAAAAAGAACCGGTATGAGCCGCCGGGATTTCCTTCTTCGGGCCTCCCGTATCGAGGGATTCTATGTGCCGCAGTTCTACCGGGCGTCCTATCATGAGGACGGGACGCTTGCATCCTTCGCTCCGACTGAGGATGGCGTGCCGGAAAAGGTGCGTAAGCGGATCGTCATGGATTTCAGTGAGGTGTCCTATCCGGACGCGCCGATCGTTCCGTATCTTCAGGCCACACAGGACCGGGTCGTTCTGGAGATTCAGAGAGGCTGCATCCGGGGCTGTCGTTTCTGCCAGGCGGGAATGATCTACCGTCCGCTTCGGGAGAAGAATGTGGAGCGGCTGAAGCGGCAGGCGGAGGTAATGCTGAAAAATACCGGCTATGATGAGATTTCACTGAGTTCGCTTTCCAGCAGCGATTACTCGGAGCTGAATGAACTTTTGAGCTTTCTGATTCAGATCTGCAACGAGAAGGGCATTAACATATCACTTCCGTCCCTCAGGATCGATGCCTTCTCGCTCGATGTGATGTCGAAGGTGCAGGATGTGAAAAAGAGCAGCCTGACGTTTGCGGCGGAGGCAGGTTCACAGCGGATGCGTGATGTCATCAACAAGGGAATCACCGAGGAGGATATCCTCGGCGGAGCACTGGAGGCGTTCCGCGGCGGGTGGAACAAGGTAAAGCTCTATTTCATGCTTGGACTTCCGGGAGAGAATGAAGAGGATGTCAAGGATATTGCGCATCTCTGTCAGAAGGTGGCCGAGTGCTACTATGACAATATTCCAAAGGAGGAGAGAACGGGGAAAATCAGCATAACCGCCAGCAGCTCGTTCTTTGTTCCGAAGCCATTCACGCCCTTCCAGTGGGCACGGATGGACCGGGAGCAGGAATTCCTTGACAAGGCGCATATGGTCAAGGACGAGGTTCGCGCGATGACGAACCAGAAGAGCATCCGGTACACCTATCACGATGCGTATATTTCGGTCCTGGAGGGTGTCCTCGCAAGAGGAGACCGGCGCGTCGCTCAGGCAATCGAGACGGCTTACCGCAAAGGCGCGATCTTTGATGCCTGGACAGAGTATTTCGATGAGGACAGATGGCAGGAAAGCTTCCGGGAGTGCGGAATTGATCCGTATTTCTATACCGCGCGGGAGAGAGACACCTCCGAGCTGCTTCCGTGGGATTTTCTGGACTGCCAGGTCAGCCGGGACTTTCTGATCCGGGAGTGGAAGCGGGCCAAGGAGGGAATCATCACACCGAACTGCCGGCAGAGATGCAGCGGATGCGGATGCCGCGTCTACAGGGGAGGAGTGTGCTATGAGAGTCAGGATTAAATTTACAAAAACCGGATGCCTGAAATTCATTGGCCATCTGGATGTCATGCGTTTCTTTCAGAAGGCGATCCGCAGGGCCGGGCTGCCGGTTTCCCTGTCCGAGGGATTCAGCCCTCATATGCTGATGTCTTTCGCGGCGCCGCTCGGTGTGGGAAAGACAAGCAGCGGCGAATATTTTGATCTTGATCTGAAGGAAGAAATCCCCGAGGAAGAGATCCTTGAGAGACTGAACCGGCAGATGGTTCCGGGGATGCATGCGGAAAGCTGCATCCGAATCGGAATCACAAAGGCGGAGAAGTGCATGACGCTGGTAAACGCGGCTGACTATACGGTAAGTTTCCGGAAGGGAAGCGTGAAGCTTCCGGAGCGTGAAGTGCTGCAGGATAAGCTGAACGCCTTTCTCTCGGCTCCTTCCGTCATTGTGCTTCGAAAAACAAAACGAAGTGAGGCAGAGACAGATATCTTGCCGTGGATCTATGAGATGAACCTGACAGAGCTGGATGATCAGGCACTGGCGGAGCATCCCCAGGGCACGGACGCGGAGCGTGTCGCCTTCCATATGCTGCTTTCTGCCGGAAGCGTCAGCAATCTGAAGCCGGAACTGGTCATGAGCGCATTCGCGGAATTCGCGGGCTTTGAGATTCCGGCTTTCAGTCTTCTGATTCACCGCAACGACATCTATACGAATATCGGGACGGCTGAAGACAGAAAGCTTGTGCCGCTGGACCATGTTCCCCATGCGGCAGGCGCGTAGTAACCGCTGTTGTTCGGCTGAACTGCGGGCTGTGCGAAGAAACCGATGTGGCTGGCGCAAGTCTGTACATAATCATAATTCGTCACAGGCGTGCGGGCTGTGTGAAGAAGCCGATTAAGTGGGGGAGCGGCTGTCTGAATAAACAGATAAGGTCTGAAGGTGATTGAGGAACAGGACATGAGTATACCCGCGGGGGAAGCAGAGAACATGGGAGAGAAGAAGATTGTAATCGCAAAATATCCGGCGGGAGAAGTTCCGTGTCTTGCATCGGTGCTTTATGAGGATGACAGACCGGTTGAATTCTATATCCGGAGAAAAGACAGCCCGTCAATACTGGGCAATATTTATGTGGGAAAGATCGAGAGCATCCAGAACAATCTGAATGCTGCCTTTGTCCGGATCGGTCCTGACCGGAACGGATATCTTCCGCTGCCTCCGAAGCATGCAAGGCAGGACAGGACACTGAAGGTAGGAGACGAGATTCTGGTACAGGTCGAGAAAGAGGCGATGAAGCAGAAGCTTCCAAGGCTGACGCAGAATCTGACGGTTCCGGGAAGATTCCTGGTGCTGACCTCGGAGCGGAAGACCCTGAACTTTTCCAGAAAGCTTGCGGAGGACGACAGGAAGCGGCTCGAGGATTTTTTCCGCCCGCGTTTTGACGGCCGCTTTGGCATCATTGTCAGAACGAATGCCGCCGAGGCGGATGAGGAGGAGCTCCGGGGGGAATGGGACGCACTATCGGGTCAGATGAACCGGATTCTGGATCACGGACTGGAGAGAACCTGTTATTCATGTCTGTATCAGTCGGAAAGCGATGCGATCTATCTTCTGAAGCAATGTCCGGTCAGGGAACTGAAGCGCCTCGTCACCGACGATCCGGAGACGAAACGGGAGCTGGACGATTATATCCTGCGGACATTTTCGGAGGATGACCGGCCGAAGGCGGTTCTCTATGAGGACCGGATGGTGGATCTCTACAAGCTCTATAATCTGACGACGCTTTTCGAAGCCCTTCAGAGCCGCAATGTTTGGCTGAAGTCCGGAGGTTTCCTTGTGATCGAACAGACGGAGGCTTTTGTATCCGTCGATGTGAATACCGGACGTTACTCCGGGAATAAAAGCTTCTCAAAAACGGTTCAGATGACAAATGATGAAGCGGCTCCCGAGATCGCGAGGCAGATTCGTCTGAGGCAGCTGTCTGGAACGATTCTCGTGGATTTCATCAATATGAGAGAACCGGGTGATCAGAGAAGACTGAGAGAGAGGATGACGGAGGAATTCCGGAAAGACCCCTCACGGCCTCAGGTCATCGATATCACCGCGCTTGACATCATGGAAATTACGCGGACCAAGAAGAGAAAATCATTCAAGGAGCAGTTAAAGGATATTGAAGCAGATGCAGAATAATTCCTTCAATCTTAATCATTCCGGAGAAGACCGGGACCGGCAGAATCACCCGGGTGTGGACAGAAACAGATTTGAACATGAGTGGGTTCCATACGAGAGCATATCCGGAACGGCGCCAAGGGGACTGAAGAAACCGCGGACGAAGCGTGAGCTGAGATTCTGGCAGTGTCTGGTCTTCTTTATCTGCATGATGGCGGTCTGGATTTTTACGAACGGATGGGTTTACCTGCTGACCGGGAACATGGATCTGGATTCCTTTGCGATGGAGCTTGAATTCGTTGTGGCCTCCGTTCTTTTTGTGTTTTTCATGAAGGCAGATCCGAAGGAGGTATTTCCGCTGCAGAGGCCCAGGATGTCCGCTGTTTTCGGAGTTCTGATCCTGGTTGTCGCCGGTTATCTGGCAGCAGATGTTGTGACGATTCTGGAGATGTTTTTCGTTCCGCATGCCCTGCAGAGCATCGATGAGGGCCTTGCGGGCACCTATTCCTCGAGTCTGCCCGTTGAGCTTTTTCTCACCGCCTTCATGCCTGCCGTGTGCGAAGAGGCTCTGCATCGAGGGGTCCTGGTATCAGGCCTTCGTACAAGCTTTCGGAAGAGATGGCAGATCATCCTCGTGGGTGGGGTTCTGTTCGGCGTCTTTCATATTTATCCCGTCCGCTGGTGGATACCCGGAATTCTCGGTGCGCTGATGACCTGGGTAATTCTCGAGACGGATAATATCTTCTACACGAGTCTGCTGCATTTCTGCTATAACGGGCTTCTGGTGGTAATCTCTTTTCTGGCATCGGACGCCACTTCCCAGGCGTCCTATACCGCATCCTCGCAGATGGTCGGAGTCTCTCTGCTGTTTTACGGTATCCCGCTTCCAATATTGATCTACACGGGATGCTGGCTGATCCGGAGATCCGTTACGTGGACGAAACCTGCTTTTATCGAACCTGGTCTGGAAGAAAAACGTCTGACACAGATTCTGGTGCCGACCGGTGTGATCCTTCTGACCGGAATTCTGTTTCTCCTGATCCGCTGATAAGGATAGCCGTTATGGGCATTATTTCGTCAGGAGGTGCCGCCTTTCTGCTCTTGTTTCTTTTTGATCTGCAGATTATCAAAGGGGTTTTCTCCTTTTCCTGAGCGGTTTTTTGAAAACCTGATGAAGACACATTTTTTTAAAAGTGGGTGTTTGCATTTTATCGGGGCTATTGTAGAATGAATTTATAATATGTTTACAAGCAGGGTGAGGAGGATATTTCATGTCGAAGGTTGCAATCGTAACCGACAGTAACAGCGGAATCACACAGAAAATGGCGAAGGAGCTCGGGGTATATGTGCTGCCGATGTCATTTCTGATCAACGGAAAGGTGGTTCGTGAAGATATTGATATAACGCAGGCGGAGTTTTTCAAGGAGCTTGAGGACCCGAACGTGAGTGTCTCCACCTCTCAGCCGGCTCCCGCCGAGGTTACGGATCTCTGGGACAGGGTGCTCAGAGAGAATGATGAGATTGTTTACATTCCGCTTTCCAGCGGACTTTCCAATTCCTATCAGACAGCCAGGCTGCTGGCGGAGAACTATGACGGCAAGGTTCAGGTGGTGAATAACCAGAGGATTTCCGTTACCATGCGCCAGTCGGTGGAAGACGCACAGACGCTGAGAGATGCCGGGTGGAATGCAGAACAGATCCGCGAGAAGCTGGAAGAGGACAAGTTCAATTCCAGCATATATATTATGGTAGATACTCTGAAATATCTGAAAAGAGGCGGGCGCATCACAGCTGCTGCCGCATTGATCGGAAGTGTGCTTCACATCAAACCGGTACTGCAGATTCAGGGAGAAAAGCTGGATGCTTACGCAAAAGCCCGGGGCACAAAGCAGGCGAAGAAAATCATGCTGGACGCTGTGCGGAAGGACATGAACGGAAGATTCAGGGACTTTGTGGATAAGGGAGAATATACCATCCGTTATTCCTACTCGGAGGGAGACGATCCCGAAGAGGTGAAAGAGTGGGTGGATGAGATAAAGGCAGCGTTTCCGAATGACGAAATCAAAGGTGATCCGCTTTCCCTTGTCATCGGATGTCATATCGGGCCTGGAAGTCTGGCAATTACCATCAATCATAAAATCACGGTATAACATGAAAGTACAGACAGGAACGCCGGGGCGGGTACTGCCTGTACTTTTTCCGCTCATTTTACAGATGGAGCAGTTCGTTGATTCTGCGGAAGAGCAGTCCTGCCCTAGGGGTAATTGGAAAAGACAATCGAAATGAGACATAAGGCAAAAGAACTATCCGAACATGATGCACATCGTGAATTTTTTCTGGAGTGTGAGAAGCACTGGGTTTTCTGGTCGCTGATCCTGGTAGGCGGTTATTACGGAGCATATACCTTCATGGTACGGGGCGGTGTGTTCTGCAACGCACAGACGGCAAATGTCGTTCTTCTGTCCATGGCGATCGGCGAGAGAGACTGGGATAAGGCATTATACCTGCTGATACCGATTTCTGCCTATTTTGCCGGAGCAATTCTGTCAGAGTTTCTGGCCAAACGGGTGAAGCAGCTGCATATGCTGCGCTGGGACACGATCCTGGTTGGATTTGAGATCCCTGTGGCGATCCTGCTCGGAGCTCTTCCGGAAAAAGCTCCTGACCAGATCTGCCAGGTTACGTTGAATTTTATCTGTTCCATGCAGTTCAACACCTTCCGTCAGAATCAGGGAATTCCGATGGCCACTACCTTTGTGACCAATCATATCCGCCAGACGGGCAGCAATCTGGTCAAAGCCGTGCGGGATAAGGATCCGAAGGCTGCTCTCCGCTGGAAAATGCATGGGTCAATGATTCTGTTTTTCCTGGCCGGAGGGATTCTTTCCACGTTGCTGTGCGAGGTTTTTTCGGTCAGAGCGATCTGGGGGAGCGTGCCGATTCTTCTGTATACCTTTATCCGGCTTATGGTGGCCGACCGCACATATGAAAGGGATATGCTCGGGAAGGTTCCGAGAGGTCATTCCTGAGAGAGCATTTCCGGGGGCCGGATTTTTAGATTATACGGGGCCAGATTTCTAGATTTTCGGGTTGACAATTATCGAAGCATATGCAATAATATCCAAGTATGCCGCACAGAGAGGTATAAGAGTCTGTCTGAATTCATGCAGGCCACCGGATCTGGCGAGTTTTAGAAAGTAGGAGGTGTCCTATATGTACGCTATTATTGCAACTGGCGGAAAGCAGTACAAGGTTTCCGAAGGCGATGTTATCCGTGTTGAGAAGCTCGGTGCAGAGGCTGGAGAGACAGTAACATTTGATCAGGTACTTGCAGTTCGCGACGATGATACCATCAAGGTCGGCGGCGAGACAGCCGGTGCTTCTGTAGAAGCAAAGGTTCTTGCCAACGCAAAGGCGAAGAAGGTTATCGTTTACAAGTACAAGAGAAAAACCGGCTATCATAAGAAGAACGGTCACAGACAGCAGTACACAAAGGTACAGATCAGCAAGATCAATGCTTAAATGACCAAGGTTACTTTTTATCAGAATCGGAACGGCAGGATTACCGGCTTTGAGGCAAGAGATCATTCCGGATATGCGGAGGCGGGCGAGGATATCGTCTGTGCAGCCGTATCTGCTCTGGTCATTCACACAGTGAATTCACTGGATCGTTTTACCGGAGATCAGATAGAGGAATCCTCGGATCCTGAGAATGCGGTGATTTGTGTCCGTGTAAAGGGTATTCCGTCTGACGGATCGGAGCTGCTGCTTCGGGCATTGGCTTCCACCCTTTCCGATATGCAGGAAGAAGAGTCCTATCAGGACTTCATTGATGTTAATTTCGTGGAGGTGTAAGAAATGATGAATTTAAATCTTCAGTTCTTCGCTCATAAAAAGGGAGTAGGTTCTACAAAGAACGGCCGTGATTCCGAGTCCAAGAGACTGGGTGCCAAGAGAGCAGACGGACAGCTTGTAAAAGCCGGCAACATCCTTTACAGACAGCGTGGAACTCATATTCATCCGGGTCTGAATGTAGGCCTTGGTAAAGATGATACTCTGTTTGCTACAGCAGACGGTATCGTGAGATTTACCCGTAAGGGACGAGACAGAAAGATCTGTTCTGTTATTCCGCAGGCTGAAACAGCTGAATAATTTTTGAAACGTAAGGGCTGTCACATTCGCTGTGACGGCTCTTTCTGCTATGTGGGCAGAGGACTGCTGGAGTGAGAAGCGCGAAGATCCCGCTGCCTGTGCAGTATACAGAGAATTGCAGGAGCCAGAAGCGCGGAACAGAGCAAATTGTTGTTGAGAATGCAATTTATATGGCTTACCCATCTGTTTTTGTAGTTGTTGTTTGTTTTTCTGAGTCGGCGATATAAGTTACATTCTTTTTTTATGAACTGAGGTGATCATTATGTTTGCAGATCGTGCGAAAATCGCGGTGAAATCCGGAAAGGGCGGGGATGGCCATGTAAGCTTCCGCCGTGAGAAGTTTGTGGCGGCAGGCGGACCGGACGGTGGTAACGGAGGAAATGGCGGAAGTGTCATTTTCGAGGTGGATCCCGGACTGAATACTCTCGCCAGCTTTCGTCATCATTACAAATTCAAGGCGGAGGATGGACAGGAGGGCGGAAAAAAACGCTGTACCGGAAAGGACGGAGCGGACGTTGTCCTGAAGGTACCGGACGGAACGGTGATCTATGAGGCACAAAGCGGGAAGGTTATCGCGGATATGTCCGGCAAAAATACACGCGTGGTGCTGCTGAAGGGCGGAAAGGGAGGCAAGGGTAATATGAATTACGCGACACCTACCATGCAGGTACCGAAGTACGCGCAGCCGGGTCAGCCGTCCAGAGAGCTTGAGCTGAGGCTGGAGCTGAAAATGATTGCCGATGTAGGACTGATTGGTTTTCCGAGTGTCGGCAAATCAACATTGCTGTCGAGAGTCAGCAATGCGCAGCCGAAGATTGCCGAGTATCATTTCACAACTTTGATTCCGAATCTCGGTGTAGTTGACCTGGAAGGCTGCAATGGATTTGTCATGGCAGATATTCCGGGATTGATTGAGGGAGCCTCTGCGGGAGCGGGACTGGGATACGAGTTCCTGCGTCACATTGAGCGCTGCCGGATGCTGATCCATCTCGTGGATGCCGCCGGTACAGAGGGACGGGATCCTGTTGAAGACATCTATACCATAAACGGCGAACTGAAGAAATACAATGCGAACCTTGAGAAGCTGCCGCAGGTGATCGCTGCAAACAAGGTTGATTTGATTTTCCCGGAGGATGGAACAGAGAACCCGGTGGAGAGGCTGAAGAAGGAGTTCGAGCCGAAGGGCATCCGCGTCTTCCCGATTTCGGCTGCGACTGGAAAAGGAATTAAAGAACTGCTATACTATGTACAGAACCGTCTGGATGAGATCCCGAAGAATACGGAGCTGTACGCGCAGGAGTTTGATCCGGAAATCATGATCCCCGAGGACAGCCTTCCTTATACCGTCACTAAGTCAGAGACGGAGGATCACACCTACATCGTTGAGGGACCAAAGATCGAGAAGATGCTCGGATACACGAATCTGGATTCCGAGAAGGGATTCCAGTTCTTCCAGAAGTTCCTGAAGGATTCCGGTATTCTCAGTGATCTCGAGAAGGCAGGTATTCAGGACGGCGATACGGTACGGATGTACGGACTTCATTTTGACTATTATAAATAAGTAAACGTCCATGCCCCGCAAGCGGGGCGCCACAAATTGTATGAAGCCAGCTGCTGCGTTGTTTCACAACTCTCGCAGCTGTCACATAGTGTAAAAGCTACGGAGGTGCCTACAAATGGGGCTGATTGAGATCTGGCAGGAACTGCCGGAAGTCAGAAATCTGGAATTTCATTACCTGGGTCATTCCGACAGGGATGAGACTTACTCGGAGACACGGAAGATCCCGCCTTTCGATATTTTCTGCAGAGATGCGGAATTCACCTGGGAAGGGATCCGGTTCACCTCGAAGAGAGAGTGGTTCGGGGCGCCGCGCAATGAGCATCTTCTGGTCTTTCGCCAGACGATAGAACCGTTCGCAAACTGCAATTTTGAACTGAGAACCTGGATGGACGAGCCGGATGCGGATTCTCCGTGGCAGCTTGAGCAGTATCTGGAACAGGAAAATAATTCCTGCGGTTTTTTGTTCCGGAATCTGCAGGGTAGACATCTGATTCTCTGCGAGACTTCTCAGATCACTTCTTTTTCCATAAGGGTGAATGAAACCAGGGAGAAGGTTACACGTCATTATGCGATTACGGCTTTTGAAGAGAGTCCGATCCGGGTTGAGAAGTATTTTTCTCTTCACACCGACGATGAGGACAATTATCAGGAAATCGCGTTCCGGGAGTGTCGGGAGGCGTCAAAGCTTCGTTTTGATGATCTGAAAGGCCGCGGGGCGTGGATACTGCCGGAGAGAGAATGAACGAAGGGCGGCGGGGCCTGAGCGCTGCCGGAGAGAGAATGAACGAAGGGCGGCGGGGCCTGAGCGCTGCCGGAGAGAGAATGAACAAAGGACAGCGGCTGTCTGTCAGATGTACATGAGAGCCGTAGACATTTTTCAAAGAATAACGAATAACGGGAGATTCAGATGACAAGTAAACAGAGAGCTTACCTGAAAGGGCTGGCAATGAATGAGGATACTATTCTTCATATTGGCAAGAGCGGTATCACGCCGGAACTGACAGAAAACGTGCGCCTTGCGCTTGCTGCGCGGGAATTAATAAAGATCGGCATCCTTCAGAACTGCATGGATGATCCGAAGGAAATGGCACAGATGCTGGCGGAGCGGACAAAATCCCAGATCGTGCAGATCATCGGCAAGAAGATCGTCCTATATAAAGAGGGACAGGGCGATGACAGGAGGATTGTATTCCCGAAGTAAACCGCCGGTGAGAACTCCTGCGGGCAGCGTCACAGAACGGGTATTCCGGAGACAGGACGGCGCTGCGGACATCATCAGATACGGAACTGCTTATATGGGTATTTGGGACAGGGGATTTCTATGTCAGAAGAGAGAAAACGAAAGATCGGTATCATGGGAGGAACCTTTGATCCGATTCATATCGGGCATCTGATACTGGGAGAGGCAGCCAGACAGCAGTTCAGTCTGGATAAGGTTTTCTTCATGCCTGCAGGCAATCCGCCACACAAAAGAAACCGTGCCGGAAGAGCTGGAGATGAACAGCGGGTAGATATGGTAAGACTGGCCATCGCATCGAATCCGGGCTTTGAGCTCTCTCTATTTGAGATGAATGAGGATGGCTACAGCTATACTTATCGAACACTGGAGATGCTGCGGAACAAAAACCCGGATATGGATTTTTATTTTATCATGGGTGCGGACTCTCTGTTTGATTTTGACCAGTGGCGTGAACCGCAGAGAATTGTCAATGCTGCCCATATCGTCGTCGCGACAAGAAATCAGACAGATCCGGATGTCTTCAACAGGCTTCTGGATCAGCGGAGAGAAGAGTTTCACGGAGACTTCCTGAAGCTTGACACTCCGAATCTGGATATCTCCTCCAAGCATATCCGCGAGCTGATCCGAAACGGAATATCGGCGAGATATTATCTTCCGGATCCGGTGCGGGAATATATCCGGGAAAACAGGATTTATCTGTCTTCCGCTGACAATGCGGAGAAGGTGGCGTGCTCCGGAAAAGGATAATACAGCCCTGTTAACTGATGGGCAGATGATCCGCATAGAAAATGTTCAAAGAAGGACAGAAAATGGGCAAAGATAAAACAGAGTGGAATGCAATCGAATCCAAGTTAAAGAAAGAACTGACGGACAGCCGTTACCGCCACACGCTTGGAGTCACTTATACGGCATGCGCACTTGCAATGCGCTATGATGTGGATTTGAAGAAGGCGCGGATGGCGGGACTTCTGCACGACTGTGCAAAGTGTATACCGAATGCGCAGAAAATTGAAATCTGCACAAGGAAGAATATCCCGGTGAAAAAGTTTGAACTGGAGCATCCGGTGCTGCTTCATGCAAAGCTCGGCGCGTATATTGCAAGGAAGGACTACGGGTGCCAGGATACGGAGGTTCTGGATGCCATTACCTGGCATACGACAGGAAAGCCGGAGATGACAACGCTTGAGAAAATCACGTTTATCGCGGACTATATCGAACCGAATCGTGATAAGGCTCCTCATCTGGCGGAGATCCGGAAAGCCGCATTCTGCGATATTAATGAATGCATGTATATGATTCTGAAGGATACGGTGCAGTATCTCAGTGAAAATCCGAAGTCAATGGACGAGACGACGCTTTCAGCATATGACTATTACCGGACTCTCACGAAACACATCGATTAACAACGAATGATACATCGTGCCGCAAACGGTATCAGTTACGGATTCATAAGGAGGTTAATATGACAGAGCCCAGAGAAATGGCAGATATTGCCGTAAAAGCACTGGAAGAGAAAAAGGCTATTGATATCAAGATTATCGATATTTCTCATATCTCGACACTGGCGGATTACTTTATTATTGCCAGCGGGTCTAACCGCAGTCAGGTTCAGGCAATGGCAGATGCCGTTGATGAGGCGCTTGACAAAACAGGTGTTCACGCCAGGAGCACAGAGGGGTATCAGAATGCGAACTGGATCTTGCTTGACTATGGTGATATCGTCGTTCATCTCTTTGATGAGGAAAATCGTCTGTTCTATGATCTGGAGAGGATCTGGAGAGACGGCAGGGTCATCTCTCCGGAAACACTCGAGGATGGCTCTGGATCAGAGGAGCAATAATCTCCCTTTAACGGGCGGGCATTAAATGCTGGAAGGGGAGAACAGGATCTGGTGTTGTTCTGGACTCATTGAAAGTCGGTCAGAGAAAATTTCTTCCACTGATATTTTGCCAGATCTACAATCCCATCGGGACAGGGCACTCCGTCTGCTTCAAGAAGTTCGATCTGACGGTTTCTTCCGCCAAACGCGAAGGCGGGAGAAACCTGTCCATTCCGGTTAACGACACGGTAACAGGGTATATGTTCCGGGTCGGGATTCGCGTGTAGGGCGTAACCGACAACGCGCGCCCACCGTTTATTGCCGGCAAGAGACGCGATCTGACCATATGTCGCCACTTTGCCTGCGGGAATCTGCCGCACGACCTCATAGATTTTCTCAAAGGAACTATTTTTATTCATTGGTTCTGCTTTCAATTCTTTTTCGTCCCCCTATGTATACAGCATTTTGTCACACCATCTGTGTCATATAACATACCAGAGTCCGTTGCTGATGTCCATCCTAAGAAAGGTGCCGGTGATCTTCACGCCGCTGATGATTTACAGATTTTCAGGCGCTTCCGGTATCTCCGATTGATTCCGATGGACCGGAATGAACTGTCTCATACCTTTATCGCGTCCGTTCGCAGAATTCCAAAGGTATGGATCATTTCTTGATCTCCGTGGAGTAGTAGGGGATGATAATTCGCTGCCCTCTGTCGAGCTGATCTCCGTGGAGATGGTTGATAGAGGCAATCTCGCTCATGTAGTCGTAGATATCCCTGTATTCGGGCGACATATGATCGGAGGCAATGGACCATAGGCTTTCGCCCTGATCCACCTCGATGCTGGTGTAATACTTGTAGGTGGGAACATTCACCTTCTCCGCTTCCGTGCGGTTCGCGGTAAAGTGGAGCAGCAGAAGGACTGCAGCGAGGAAAATCATCATTATGACAATGACTCTCTTCATATGGCGAAGTTTTCTCTGCTGTTCTCTCCGGAGCGATCTTCTTCCACCGGAACGTCTATATCCTGCGGCACGGTCAGCAGCGTCCCTTCTGGCAAAATTGGCCGATCCTGATCTGTCCGATCCTAAATATGCTGAATTATAGTAAATACGACGGGAATGTACGGAATAATTATTCGAAATCATAAATCTGCCCCCTCAATTTAAATGCTTAACAGAAAAACCCGAACACAGGTTCCGAACACCTGTTCTCATATTGCGATTATATTACACTTCTGTGAACGTGTCAATAAAAAAACGAATGTTTGTTCGATAAAAAACGAATACATGTTCGAAAAATATGTTTGCTTTTTTAAAGTGCGTATGGTATATTTATGTAAAGCTTTTTTTCTGAATATTCATTTGAATTCAGCGAACTTCCGTGTCTGCAGGTGCCATGGGAGATTTTTTCTATAGTCTGGGGGAGTGTTTATGAATACATCTTCGAATGCTCATATAGCGTCAGGAAGGAAACCAATCAGCAAGAAGCAGCAGGAGATTCTTGATTATTTGAAGCAGGAGATTCTCGACCGCGGTTTTCCGCCGTCCGTGCGCGAGATTTGTGAAGCGGTTCATCTTAAATCCACATCATCTGTTCACGCACATCTGGAGACGCTGGAGAAGAACGGTTATATACGCAAGGACGCGACAAAGCCAAGAGCAATTGAGATTCTGGACGATGATTTTCGTGAAGAACGCTTGAGACAGCTCGATCCGGCTGCAGAAACCGGTCAGGCCATAGAGTATCAGAATGTTCCGGTGATTGGAAATGTTGCTGCGGGTCAGCCGCTTCTGGCCGTAGAACAGGTGGAGTCTTATTTTCCCATCCCGGTGAATAAACTGCCGAACGGTCAGACCTTTATGCTGCGCGTACACGGGGAAAGCATGATTAATGCCGGAATCCTTGACGGTGACCTTGTGCTTGTACGTCAGACAAATGCCGCCCGAAACGGACAGATGGTGGTGGCTCTGATTGATGATTCTGCCACGGTGAAGACCTTCTACCGGGAGAACGGATACGTTCGTCTCCAGCCGGAGAATGACCATATGGATCCGATCATCGTGACGGGGGATCATTCGTTTTCGATTCTCGGTCAGGTGATCGGTGTCATGCGCTTTTTTCTGTGACTTGTTTAGAAACAATATTTTCCAGGACAATTTTGTGAACTGCCACGCACCTGAAGGGTACGTGGTGGTCCACTGAGGACAGCGGATGCTGCTATCCAGGAGAGTTTTGGGAGTATATGTTTTATTTTGGCAAAAGAAGGCTTTTGTTACTGAAGGCCGGCGGAGGGACCGGCTGAATCCTCCGATCATATTCTCTGTATCTTTTTCTTTTCTTCTCTCTTCGTTTTTCAGAAGACTTTTCCTTTTTCCAGAAGATCATTCCTTTTTTCAGAAGAATTAAGCCATATCAGAGTAATCATGATTACGCGATGCTGCCCGAGACGATATTTTTCAGGACATTTTTATCCTCATGGATCAGACGGAATTCGTACACACTTCAGAAGTTTATAACCTTGGATTGACGCGGATTGGTGCAGAAGACTATAATAATAACAATGAGCCATAGCGGAAAAGTATGTCCTTCATAGATTCATATCCCGCTGGCGGGGCAGTACAGATCATTATCTGGTGTGGATTGCCCGGGGTTTCGGACTTTCGCAGGGAGGAACATTTCATGAAGAAATCTGTTGTAATTGTTCTATTGGCAGGCACTATCGCCGTTTCTGCCGTCGGATGCGGGAACCGTACCGCTGACACTGCGCCGTCTGTTGAGAGCGCAGCGGCAGAGGTGACGGAAGCCGCCTCGTTGTCCGAGGGCAGCTCCGCAGGGTCAGAGTCCGTTGTTTCTTCCTCGTCCGGAGAATCTGTTTCGCCGGACTCTTTATCTTCATCCGTATCTTCTTCCACACAGGACGGCGCCGCGCCGGAGTCCGAAGCTCTGACCGCAGTTGCCGTCAGTTCGGATGATTCCGCTGCTTCTCTTGAAAGCTCTTTCGGAGATGTTCTTGATATCTGTACCAGCTGGGGACCCGGAACGGCTGGCTCTTCACTGCAAAGCGTGTTATCAGCGGTTACGCTGATCACCTGGGCAAATACAAATGATGTGAAGGATATGGATCAGGATAAACTTCTCGGCATTGTCATGGATGTAATCGACAAATCGGACGATACAGAAAAGGACGCACTTGCGGCAAACTGGAGAACAATCTACGACACCGGTGACAGTATTCTGAATGACCCGACAAATCTGTATGGAATCATGAGCGATGCCGGATGTTATGATGAGGGAATAGCAATTGTGCAGAATGCGGATTCTGCAAAGAACTGGGAGACACTCAAGCTTCTGATCGAAAGAAATGCTTTTGAGTAAAAATATGGTTATAAGCAGGCAAGATAAGAAGAAAAAACTGACTGAAAAAGACAGAATTGACAGAACATCATTGGAAAGGCAGCATCATTGAGACAGAATCAGATAAGAAAAAAGCTCGGTATTATTGTGACCGCACTGGTAATTGCATCGATAACAGCGGCTCCGTCCGCACTCGCTGTGTCAGCGGATGAGATCACGACCGCTTCTTCTTCAGCGGTAACAGGGAGCAGCCAGGTGCCGGACAGCAATATCGCATCCTCGTCTGCCGGGGCAGGGACAGCAGTACCTTCTTCTCCAGCGACGCCGGCTCCGGATGCCGGAAATCAGGAGGCGGGAGAAATCGCTTCTCCCGGAGCATCGTCTGAAACAGCGGAATCTGTTCCAGAGAGTTCAGTTTCTTTATCGGAGACAGGTACCGTGTCTTCCAGTTCCTCTGCATCCACACAGAGCGCTTCCGGGTCGACCGGTGCTTCGAAATCATCCGCTGTGAAAGAAAATGGATCGTCTGACGAGAGCTCCGGGAATAAGGCTGCGGATGGGCAAAAGGACACCGATGGACTGACGATTACAGATACAGCCGGAGAGACACCGGCTTCTGATTCGACCGGGGCGAATGGGGGCGAGGCAGAAGGACCGCAGAGAGCTCCGACCGGATCCCGTGCAGTTGTTCCGCCGGAATATCTGAAGGTGTCTGATCTTCGATTTGAAACGGTCGGTAAGCACCCGGTTTTTGCCGCGGAGGACATGAATATCTATATGTCAACTTCCACATCCTCTCAGGCGGTCGGACATATCACGAAAAACGGTATCATGTACCGGTTGAAGGATGAGGGGAACGGGTGGCTGTATGTCGAGTCCGGAGAGGTCCGTGGTTTTATTCCTGCTTCTTCAATCCGATCGGAGGTAGCTGCGAAGCACCTGATGGCGGCGCGTTATCGGCTTGGAAACGTTCATACGGATGAAGAAAAGGCCGAATTCGACTGGAGCCCTTATTTTGCCTCAAAGACAGTTGAGATCTGGGACAATGAGGCGTTCACACACACGAACACAACGACGAGAGAAACCATCGCTGAAAAGCATGATCTGCTCACGCTATCCGCAGTGAATATTACAGAACAGCCGGATGCGAACAGCACAGTGATTGGCACTATTCCGGCAAACGGCCTTCTGTACAAGATTGAAAACGCAGGGAGTGACTGGCTCTATGTGGAATCCGGTGACTGCCGGGGATTTGTTCCGTGGAGCAGTGTCCGGGGCGGCAGAGAAGTCAATGCTGAGGTTGCGGCAGCAGGAGAGAGCAGTTTCGCGGGAGCCACAGAGAAGGTCAGCCCGAAGGATAACCGGGCGTTCTATTACAGTCTGTCTTCGGTAACCCCCTGGTCCGAGAAAAAAGATCTCGGCGCTTCAATTATCAAAAATGCTGCCTATTACATCGGAAACAATTATGTATGGGGAGGAACCAGTCTGACGGATGGCGCGGACTGTTCTGGGTTTGTACAGACGCTTTACGGCGAATTCGGGATATCGCTCCCGAGAGTTGCCCAGGATCAGGCACAGGTAGGCACCAGGGTGTCACTGGAGGATGCGGTTCCCGGGGATCTCTGTTTCTACCGGAATGCCTCGACCGGCGAAATCTATCATGTGGCAATATATGCCGGAGACGGGAAAACAATTGAGGCCTACAGCTCAAGCCGCGGGATTATCGCGACGACCGTCTACACGCCGGATTTGTGCTGGTGTACCCATGTGCTTCCTGACCAGACGAATGAGCCGGCAACCCTGACGGCGGGTGATTCTGTGACAATCACTCCGGATACGTCCGCGGGCGGTCAGTATGGTTATGGTACATGGGACAATTTCTGTGCGGCTGGAACTACTGAGAGAGGACTGAAGGAAAAGTACGGAGATTTTGACGCGGAGGGGTTTGGAAGAATCAGCGGAAGATATGTCATTTCCTGCATGCCCTCTTTTGGTAAGGTCGGAGATCTTATTGATTTTACGCTTTCCAATGGAACAGTGCTGAAAACGATTGTCGGCAGCAACATGACTCCGTCTGATAATCAGTGGGGACTGGCGGGAGGAAAGAACGCCATTTCCTTTATGGTTGCCGGAAGAACCTGGAAGGAAGGACATCCGGTTCCGGGAACTGCGGGCTTCCATCCGGAATGGAACGCGGCAGTTCAATCGGCTCACAACTACGGTTCGATTCTTGGCTGACCGGCTTCTGAAATACTCAGAGGGTATATGACCGGCATGTCACTGCTGCATGCAGGAGGAGCATGCCGATAACGTATTTCTGTGACAGGTAGAGGAGATTCCGCCTTCGGAAGCGGTAATTCCGATATGCAATCCATGTAAGGAGAAAAGAATAAGATTATGAACGACTCGATTTCAATAAATGAAAAGAACTTTCCGAATGCGGACTGGTTTTATCTGAAAAACGGAAATATCGCGGCGGTTCTTCCTGATCCCGATTCCGAGAAGATCCGCGAGAAGGAGTTCTGCAGACGCTATCACCTTTTTGCAGCGGTATACAGCAGCTCTGAGGAAAGCGAGGAGGACAAGGTTCTCAGATTTGAGAAAGAGTACGACCCGAGGGGCGGAAAAGCAATGTATGCCTATGTCAGTGACGGACCGCGGTTCTGGCTTGCTGCTGTCGGTTCTGAAGTCGTTTCGGAGCTGGGCAAAGACCGTGAGGAGACCGGAAAGTATCTGAAAAAGGTTCTGGCAATCTGGAAATCGGAAAAAATATGGACGATTCAGACGGTTGCCTTGTATGATGCGGCATCCGGAAAGGAAGTGGATCATTTCACGGGCATCCGTTCCTGCGGCAAGACGGACGAGGATATTCTCCGTGATTCCGGGATACTGAAGAAATATAAAACAGGGATTGAGACAGATCTCTACAGCGGATTCAAGGACATATCCGGTGTCCTGAATTCGGTGGAGAGCTATCGGATGCAGAAATCGAAAAGTGCGGCGCTTGCGCTGAATAGGGATAGAGAATATTATACGATCTGCAAGGGAAATGAGAAGCGGATGGTCTGCTATCGGGCTTCTGACGGCCGGACGCACTGCATTCCTGTTTACACGGATCGTATGGAAGCAGATCGCGCGGTTTCTTCGCGCGGCAGCGAATACAGCCTTCGGACAATGGATCTGCGGGAGCTTGCCGGAATGCTTGAAAAGCCTTCTTTCAGTGAAGTGAGACTGTATACGGCAGACGGGAGTACTACATTGGATGCACAGACGGTCATCAGCCGTTATCATGAGACATGAATAAGGAATTTCTGGATAAACTCGAGGACAGCCCGATTGTAGCGGCTGTCAGAAATGACGAAGGCCTTGAGGCCTGCCTGAAGACAGAGGTTGAAATTGTATTTGTTCTCTATGGTGATGTGTGCAGCGTCTCCGGAATCACGGAGCAAATTGCAGAAGCCGGGAAGACACCGGTTGTCCACCTGGATCTGATTGACGGATTGAGTCAGAGGGAGGCTGCCGTTGATTTTCTGAAGAAGAAAACCATGGCGCAGGGTATCATCACGACAAGGAGCAGCCTGATCTCCTGTATCAAGGAGCGGGGACTTGCCGCGGTTCTTCGTGTCTTTATTCTGGACAGCAGAGCAATGGACACCGTCGGGAAGCTGACCAGACAGAGTTATTCGTCACAGCCGGATGTGATTGAAATTCTTCCTGGCACACTGGCACCGAAGGTGATCAGCAAGATCCGAAAATCGGCGGATCTGCCGCTGATCTGTGGAGGACTCATCAGCGACCGGGAGGATGTGATGAATGCGCTGAATCACGGAGCCATCGCGGTTTCCGCCACCAGTCCGGCTATCTGGGATATGCTGTAGCAGAGGAATCAGGCATCGGGATCGCGACGTGTTTTATCTTAATCATTTGGAATCAGTATTTTCAGAAAGACTATCGCAGGTGAGAGAGGCCTCCGGTAATGAGGCGGGTATTTCAAATGCGGTAGTCGTTTTATATGATTGTCGATGAAGGGGAAACCATGAAAAACATTACGGAAATCATCAATCAGTTCGACTCGCTGGTCTGGGGCATTCCTATGCTGGCGTTGTTGCTTGGAACAGGCGTTTTCCTGAGTATTCGTCTTCGCTTCATGCAGTTTCGCAAGTTCGGATATATCATGAAGAAGACTGTCGGGCAGCTGTTCGTTCGCAAGGAGAATCAGGATGGAAGTCTGACACCGGTACAGGCGCTGAGTACGGCGCTGGCGGGAACAGTCGGAACCGGAAATATCGCCGGTGTTGCGGGTGCGATCGCAATTGGCGGGCCGGGCGCCATCTTCTGGATGTGGATAGCGGCTCTGTTTGGAATGTGTACGAAATACTCGGAGATCCTGCTCGCTGTTCATTTTCGCAAAAAGAACAGCAACGGAGATTTTGTGGGCGGTCCGATGTACTATATCCAGAACGGACTCGGTGCCAGATGGCACTGGCTGGCAGTTCTGTTCTGTGTTTTCGGCTCTATAGCCGCGATCGGTACAGGAAATATGACCCAGATCAATACCATCGTTACCTCGATCGGAGCAGTTGTCACATCCTTCCAGCCGAACCTTCCTGCGGGAGATCTTCAGGCGCTTTATATGGTGATCGGTATTATCGGAGCGGTCCTGACCATTCTCGTATTGTTCGGAGGTATGCAGCGAATCGGAAGCGTAACCGAAAAACTGGTTCCGGTGATGGCACTTGTATACATTGTGGCGGCACTGGTCGTGGTTCTGGGAAATGCCGGCATGATCGGATCTGTATTTTCCGATATTTTCAGGGGTGCCTTTGATCCGAAATCCATCAGCGGCGGGCTTGCAGGTGTAGCGGTTCAGCAGGCAGTGAAGGCCGGATTCGGAAGAGGTATTTTCTCGAATGAGGCTGGACTTGGAACGGCACCGATTGCGCATGCGGCTGCGGATGTCGAGCATCCGGTTCAGCAGGGAATGTATGGTGTATTTGAGGTTTTCGCGGATACCATCGTTATCTGTACGCTGACAGCGCTTGCGATCCTGATATCCGGCAAGGCCGAAGCCTTTTATGGAAAGACCGCAGGAACGGATCTGACCATTATGGCGTTTGGAACAGTGCTTGGAACGAAGCTGGCAGCCATTGTAATCGCCGTGTGTATTGCCATGTTTGCTTATTCGACATTGCTTTCCTGGAGCCTTTATGGCAGCAGATGTTTTGAATTTATTTTCGGAACGACCGGTTCAAAGGTATATCAGGCGATCTACGTGATCTTTGTCGTGGTTGGAGCAAATGTCAAGCTGGGACTTGCGTGGACGATTGCGGACGCCTCGAACGCACTCATGGCGTTTCCAAACCTGATTGCCGTGCTTCTGCTTTCTCCGGTTGTTGTTCGGCTCACGCGTGAATATAAAGGGATGAATTAACGAACGTGCGTTTCTGATTTCGTGACAGATTTTCGATATTCCCTGGGTGTGCAGCAGTATTTTTTGCGAAAGACATTCTGAAAATAGGACTGTGAGGAGAAGCACAGATATTCGCTTATCTCACTGATCGTTTTATCGGTGTAGTGCAGAAGGCTTCTGGCCTCCTCCAGTTTCCGCCGCATGATATAGGAACTGATATGGAATCCAAGCTCTTTTTTGAATTTTCTGGAAAGAGTACTTCGGTCCATTTTCAGTTCCTTCGCTATATCACTGACAGATATGTTTCGATTGATATGATTCGAGATAAACTGAATGGCGCGAAAGACATCCGTTGACATACCGCTGGGAATTTTCGCGTCAGAAACTCTTCTGGTGAAATCCATTGTCGCTGTTGCGGTTAACAGCGTGATAGCTGTGGCATCTGTCATACGCTCCGCTTCCTGAATGTAGGAATCGGAGAGCAGATAGGCAGTTTCAATATCGAGACCTCCGGAGATTGCGTGACGAGTCATAAGCGCAATAGTGATGATAAAGATATTCTTCGATTGCCGCAGGGAATCCTGAGCGACAGAACCGACGTCAAGCGGTGGAACCGTTTTCATGAAATCTTTCAGGCCATTCAAATCTCCCCGTTCGACAAATCCATAGTAGGCCTGCTCAAAAAAGTAGGTATCATGATAATGCTGTTCCTCCTTGCGCTCATAGAGCAACCTGGAGTGTACATTTCCTATTTCTTCTTCCCTTTCATGATTTACAATTCTAAACCGTGCAAAGATGTCAATGTCGTTTCCGGTCATCTCTGTATAGATTAATGCAAGGATATTCAGAAACTGATCCAGAGAGAAAAGAGGCGTCTGATGAAAAAAATCTATGATCTGAAGCCGCATCTGCACCGGGAGGCTGTAGGCGGAAATGAGATGATCAATTGCCTCGTCACCTAAGGGTATTGAGCAGACCGGACCTAAAACGACAGACTCACCGGTCTCCGGGTTTCTGCAGAAGCCAAGATAGGCAAATTCTTTTGTAGTCAGATAAAGAAGATTATCTTGTGCAGAGAGCAATTGGTCCTTATAATGCTTCAGATAATCATCCGGAAGGCTGAGAGAAGGATAAACAGCCTTCAGATTACTCTTTACGTAATAGTGGGTCGGCACATAGGTGGCATGATAAATCATGTTTAGCTTTTGTTCAAAATCTATGTTCATTAATGAAGCCTTTCTTTTATCTTCTGTAGATTTTCTTGTTTAAAGATATTCAGACTGCTATATTTTGATTCTTCGATATTTCAATGATTTGCTTCTTATCCGTAATAGGTTTCTTCCGATAATGCCTTAATTTTACAATATATCATCACAATCTTACAATAAAAAGGGCTATTTTCCTGTTAGACTGTTTATAAAAGAACCGTTATGGGGCCCGGCCAGCTCGGATATCGATGTTTTACAGGAGGAGATTATGGGAAAGAAAATGGCACTTGGTAAGGACGCGATGGGAATTCAGAAAACTATGCGCTTTAAGGATTATCTGGGAGATGGAATCGGTCAGCTTCCTTTAAATGCGGTTTCCTGTCTGGTGGGACAACTGACGTATTTCTATACGGATAAAGTGGGACTTGCAGCGGCAGCGGTGGCAACCATGCTTGTTATCGCTAAGATTATAGATGCGTTTACGGATTTGATCATGGGAAAGATTATGGATGATGTTACTTTCAGGGATGGAAAAGCCAGGCCATGGTTTCGGATCATGGCGATTCCGATAGCGGCAATTATTGTCTTGCTCTTCACGGTTCCCACGAAGGCATCCAGGGGTGTTCAGTCAGGTTATGTGCTGATCACAAACATCCTGTGCAGCGCAGTCATCTATACAGCAATTGCCATCCCCTACGGCGCTATGATTGCCATGCGCACGGAGAGCAGCGAGGAGCGTGGAAAGATGGGAATATACCGCGCAGTCTTCGGATATGTGGTCGGCATGATTATATCGATCGGTCTGATACCGATCACGAATCTTCTGGGAGGAACCCAGGCGGCATGGATCAAAGTGGCAGCTGTTTTTTCAATCCTTTCCTTCATCAGCATGGTCGTTTTATACAGATCATCAAAAGAGACGGTCGCAGAGAGTAGGAAGGAAGAGGATGCGGAGAGCACAGAGGGCCCTGACAAACTAGCTTTTGCACAGTCAATCAAGCTTTTATTCCAGAATAAATATTGGGTGATTATGTTGATTGCCAATCTTTTGATGAATATTTCCTACGGACTCTCTACTTCCGGAGGAACCTTTTACGCAAAGTATATCCTTGGCAACGACAACATTGTCGCACTTTTGGGTGCTGTCGGTCTGATTCCAACCTTTGCGGGCTTTATACTTGTTGGTCCGATGACGAAGAAATTAGGAATGGCAAAGACCTGCCTGACCGGCTGTATCATTGGTATTGTCGGATGTATCTATCGTGTATTCACCCCATACAGCCTGATTTCCTGTCTGGTGGGTGGAAGCATGGTTACCTTTGCGAACATTCCAATCATGTGTCTGACCAGTGCACTGGTAAATAACTGTGTTGAGTACAATGACTGGAAGTTCGGACATAAGCTGGTCGGGATGAGCAATTCAGCATCATCCTTCGGGTCCAAAATCGGATCAGGTATCGGAGGATCATTGATAGGGTGGATCCTGGGTGCGTGTGGATTTATTTCAGGCGCGGCAGCGGCAGAACAGCCGTCAGCGGTTACTGCAGGAATCTTTACGTTTTCTATCTATATTCCGCTGGCTCTTTTGATCGGAATGGCAATTCTGTTTAAAATGTACGACCTGGAGAAAATTTATCCGCAGATCGTGACAGAACTTTCTGAGAGAAAGAAAAAAGCTGTGAAATAAGAATTTACGTAAAATAATTTCGGAACAGAAATTTTCGAACCCGGACAATAAAGCTTAATTAGTCAGAAGAATGCTGCAAGTTTGAGGATAGCGCAGGAAAGGGTGTAATAATTACATGGACAAATACACAGAGGAAATGAGAAACCTGAAAATAAGACAGATTCTGGATGAGATGTCTCTGGAAGACAAGATTGCCCTCTGTTCCGGCAAGGATTTCTGGCATACAAAGGCATTTGAACAATACGGGATTCCATCTATTATGATGACGGACGGTCCTCACGGTCTTCGAAAACAGAGTGAGAAAGCGGATATGCTCGGCATCAATCAATCGGAACCGGCCACTTGTTTTCCTACAGCTGTGACGCTGGGGGAATCGTGGAACCGGGATCTGATTCGTCAGGTAGCTGAGGCGATCGGAGAAGAAGCACGTGCATATGATGTCTCTGTCGTTCTGGGTCCTGGTATCAATATCAAGAGAAATCCGCTGTGTGGGAGAAACTTTGAGTATTTCTCAGAGGATCCATTTGCAGCCGGGGAAATGGGGGCCGCCTATGTAGAGGGTATGCAGTCGACCGGAACGGGATGCAGCCTGAAGCATTTTGCAGCAAATAATCAGGAATACAAGAGATTTTCTTCGGATTCTCAGATTGATGAGCGTACACTCCGTGAGATCTATCTGGCCGGTTTTGAAAGAGTGGTCCGGAATGCGCAGCCTAAAACTGTCATGTGTTCCTATAACAAAATCAATGGAGTCTATAACTCGGACAATTATCATCTCCTGACAGAAATTTTGCGGGAAGAGTGGAAATTCAAGGGAATGGTTGTCACCGACTGGGGCGCAATGAATGACAGAGCAAACGGTTTTTCTGCCGGATGTGATCTTTCTATGCCCGGAGGTGCGATATCGGTAGATGAAGAAGCCATGCATGCGATTCGTGAAGGGAGGCTTAGTGAGGATAGTGTAGATCGCTGTGCTGCACGGGTGCTAAAACTGGTGTTCGACATGCAGAAAAATCGGGAGCAGCATCAGGAGACAATTACGCAAACAGAAAACTCACGGGGCTTTGATGAGACAAAACACCACGAGCTCGCCAGAAAAGCAGCTGAAGAAGGAATTGTTCTGTTAAAAAACGAAAACCATGTTCTGCCGTTGAACGGCAGTGAGAAGATTCTGATTCTTGGCCATATGGCGAAGGATGGACGTTACCAGGGAGCCGGAAGCAGTCATATCCATCCGACAATGCAGGATCAGTTTCTGCCCATGATGCCGGAAGCGGATTATCTGGAAGTGGTAGATGAAAAGGGACACCTGCTCGAAGGTGCACTTGACGCGATTGACCAGACAGCCGGAAAGTATGATAAGGTTATCGTCTTTGCCGGCCTGCCTTCTCAATATGAGTCGGAAGGATTTGACCGTGATACACTGGATCTGCCGGTCGGACATAAGCGGATGATAGATGAAGCAACCTTACATCACGCTCACGTGGTTTTGGTTCTGATGGGTGGAAGCGTGATGGAAATTCCGTATCAGGGCCGGGCGGAGGGAATTGTATATGCCGGGTTGTCAGGACAGGCTTCAGGATCTGCTATCTATGATGTTCTTACCGGAGCGGTAAATCCAAGCGGAAAACTGACAGAAACCTGGGTTCGTTCCCTGAAGGATGTGCCGTCTTACGGCTACTATGCCGGGGTTCGCAAGAACGCCCAGTATCGGGAGGGAATCTATGTCGGTTACCGGTATTATGACAAAGCGGGGGTGAGTGTGAATTTTCCGTTTGGGTTCGGGCTGAGCTACACAGATTTCGTTTATTCCGATTTGAAGATTTTAGAGACTGATAAAGCAGAATATCAATACGAGGTATCTGTCAGCGTCAAAAATACAGGAAGCAATCCGGGTGCGGAAATTGTACAGCTCTATATCGGAAATCCACAGGATGGAATTTTTCGAGCAATCAAAGAATTAAAGGGATTTGAAAAGATTTATCTGGAGCCGGGTGAGGAAAAAACGGTGACCATGATGCTGGATGCGAGGAGCTTTGCTGTATTTCAGGATAAATTTATTATCCCTTCCGGGAACTATACGGTTATGGTAGGGGCGTCTTCCGCAGACATACGTCTGAAGAAGAGTCTGATAATAGAAGGGGTAACCCTTCGCACCGAGAATAGGTTGAAGGGAAGCTGGTATGAAGCGCCTGCAGGGCATCCTTCTCTGAAGGACTGGAGTCTTTTATTGGGAAGAGAGGTTAAAGAGGACCGGTCCCCTGTGAAGGGAGAGTTCACATTCGGAAATACACTCAGTGAGATGAAGGATTTCAGCTTTATCGCGCGTAAAATGTGTGAAATGATTGAAAAACAGATTGCGAAGAAAATGGGAATGAAGCCGGACTATTCTAATCCCGAATTCCGAATGCTGGTATCATCTTCCGTGGATTGTTCTCTGCATGGCATGATTGTCAATTCCGGTGGAGCCTTTCCGAAGAAGATTGCGGATATGATCCTTGCAGAGGCAAATCATGGAAAAGCAGGAGCATTTATGGCTTTAATCAGAAAAGAACACAGTGTTTAATTTTGGAGGAAAATGGGGATGAAAGCAATCAGACTTAGAACGGAATACTTGACGAATCCGATGGGCATTGATATCCGTCGTCCGCGTTTATCCTGGAATTGTGAGGGCGGACGCAGACAGACAGCATACCGGATTCGGGCAGAAAAAGAAGGGAGACTTATATGGGATTCCGGAAAAGTTTGCTCTGACCGGATGCATTTGATTCCCTGGGAAGGCGACCAACTGCATAGCAGGGATTCTGTCCTGTGGACGGTGCAGCTTTGGGATGAGGAGGATAGAGCCGGAGAGATCAGCGAAGAGGCTTTTTTTGAAATCGGTCTAGGTTCAGCGACCTGTTGGAAGGCGAAATGGATCACCGGAAATTATAAGGTGAATAAGAAGGAACGTTATCCGGTCGATTGCTTCCGAAAGGAATTTACCTGCAGACGGGCGGTGAAGAAGGCAAGACTCTACATCACTGCCTGCGGTCTCTATGAGGCCAGGATTGACGGCGTAAAAGTGGGTGATTTTTATATGGCACCCGGTTATACGGATTACAGGAAGCGTGTGCAGTATCAGACTTATGATGTCACAGATATGCTTTCAGTGGATTCTCATATCCTGGATGTAGATCTGGCTGACGGATGGTATCGCGGAAGTTGCGGTGCTTATGGATTGAAGAATCAGTACGGGAGTGAGACAAAGCTTCTGGCGCAGATGGAGATCTGTTATGAGGACGGCTCATCGGATGTGATCGGAACAGATGCAGGCTGGAAATGGTCCGATCAGGGCCCGGTCCGTTTTGCAGACAATAAGGATGGGGAAATTGTGGATGCTCGTATGGATGCTTTTGCAGATTCTTCCTGTGTTGGGTATGCAAAGCTGACAAGCCATGAGGTACTTCCGACCTGCTCCAATAATGTGCCGGTTACGAAACATGAGACCTTTCATCCACTTATCACGACTGCGCCAAACGGAAAGAAGCTTCTGGATTTTGGACAGAATCTTGCCGGAATTATCTCTTTCCGTGTTCACGCAGAGAACGGTCAGAGGATGGTGTGGCGTTTTGGAGAAATGCTGGATGAGGAGGGAAATCTGACGCTCGCCAATATTCAGCTCACGAGAAAAAAACGGACTACCCCCCTGCAGAAGATCGAATTTACTTGTAAAAACGGATGGAATGAATATGAGTCCCGTTTTACAGTTTTCGGATTTCGATACGCGGAGGTGGAAGGCGATGTGGAGCTGGATCCGGAGAACATTGTCTCCATTGCCGTCTATTCCGATATGAAGACGGTCGGAAGCTTTAAATGCTCAGATCTGCTGTTGAACCGTTTTTATCAGGCAACAATGCGGTCTGCCAAGAGCAACCATCTGGATATTCCGACTGATTGTCCGACCAGAGAACGTCACGGTTGGACAGGAGATGCGCAGATTTTTTTTGAAACCGCGGCGTATATGATGGACTTTGCCAGCTTCTCTAAAAAATGGCTGCATGATGTCTTTGACTGGCAGAAGAAAGACGGCTGCCTGCCGCATATCGTGCCAGACGGAGGCGCTGATTCTTATATGCGATCGATGAACGGATCGGTGGGATGGGCCGATGTCGGGATCCTGATGCCCTACCGTTATGCAAAGATGTTCGGCGATAAAAGCATTCTGGAAGAGTTCTATGACGGCATGGCAAGGTATGCCCGTTTCATGGAGAAGCGGATGGGCGTGAATCACTCACCTTTAGCAGAAAAGATCAGACTTTCCCCGGAAAACCGGAAATATCTGGTCAATAAAGGACAGAGCTATGGGGAATGGGCGGAGCCTGAGGATGTATGTGCTTTCCGGTGGCAGGATTTCGTTACTCCCCACCCGGAGGTATCGACTGCCTATACCGCATATGTACTTCGTCTGATGGCGAACATTGCCAGGATACTCGGACACGATAGAGATGCCGGAGAGTTTATGCGCAGCAGCAATGGATGCCGCAGAGCATATCAGGAGCTGGTCAGCGGAGGAAAATATAGTCTGGATACGGACCGCCAGGCACAACTCGTCAGACCTCTTGCTTTTAATCTTTTGAATGAAGAACAGACAGAATTTGCCAAGAAACGGCTGATCAAAGCGTTGGATCATTATGACTGGAGACTTGGAACCGGATTCCTTTCTACTCCGTTAATTCTTGACGTGCTTACAGAGATTGATGTCAAGTATGCGTACCGTCTTCTGGAGAACGAAGATATTCCGGGATGGCTTTCTATGCCGAAGAATGGGGCCACAACCATCTGGGAGGCATGGGAAGGACCTGCGTCAAAACAGGGAGGGATCGGATCCCTGAACCATTATTCCAAGGGAGCAGTTTGTGCGTGGCTGTTCCGCTCGATGTGTGGAATTTCCGTGAACGGAAGAAACTCCTTCCGGATTGCTCCCCAGCCGGGCGGGAGATGCAGCTTCGCGGAGAGCAGCTATGACAGCGTGTACGGGCTGGTCTCCTGCCGCTGGGAAAAGGATGCAGAAGGAAATTATCATTACACAATCCAGGTACCGGCAAATACAACAGCAACCGTGGAACTTCCAGGAAGGGAAGCCTTCATAGCTGAGGCCGGATGCTGGCAGTATTAAGAAGAAGTGAGTATGTATCACTGCACAGTACTATAATCCTTCCGGAGCAGAAGTTTGTCAGAGAGGTTAAGATGCTGCCAATTGAAAAAACAGCTTGCTAATTTGGTAAAAGTGCAATAAAATATAACTGTTTCCGAAATGAATCTATGAGATTTACCTAAAGAGTTAAAGAGTTAAAGAGTTATAGAGTTATAGAGTTATAGAGTATACGCACTGGAGTTGGATGGAGTCAGTCGAAAAGCGATAGAAAAAGACTATCGTCTATTGACTGACTTTTTCGTTTGCTTCCACAAAGCAGCGGACAAGGGAGGTTTTTACAATTATGGCAAAGTATGTGATGGCACTGGACTCGGGTACCACAAGCAACCGTTGTATTCTGTTCAACAGCAGAGGTGAAATCTGCAGTATGGCGCAGAAGGAATTCATGCAGTACTTCCCTCAGCCGGGCTGGGTGGAGCATGATGCCAATGAGATCTGGCAGAGTCAGCTGCAGGTAGCGCGTGAAGCGATGCGGAAGATTGATGCCGCGCCAGAGGAAATTGCGGCAATTGGCATTACGAATCAGCGTGAAACAACAATTTTGTGGGACCGCAGAACCGGGCAGCCGATCAGCCACGCAATTGTCTGGCAGTGCCGCCGTACCGCTGATTTCACAGAAAATCTGAGAGTGAACCGCCCGGAAATTGTTGATATATTCAAGAAGAAGACGGGGCTCATTATCGATCCGTATTTTTCCGGTACGAAAATCCGCTGGATTCTGGATCATGTCGAAGGTGCCCGGGAGATGGCGGAGAAGGGAGATCTCTGCTTCGGGACCGTGGACAGCTGGCTGATCTACAAGCTGACCAAGGGAAAAGTGCATGTGACCGATTATTCCAACGCATCCCGTACGCTGCTGTTTAATATCAATACTCTGAAGTGGGATGAGGAGCTGTGCGACATTCTGGACATCCCCATGAGTATTCTTCCTGAGGCGAAACCGTCAAGCTGCATATACGGAGAGGCGGACAAAGAATTTTTCGGGGCACCGGTTCTGATTGCGGGAGCAGCGGGAGATCAGCAGGCTGCGCTGTTCGGGCAGACCTGTTTCAAGCCCGGTGAGGCAAAAAATACCTATGGTACCGGCTGCTTTATGCTGATGAATGTGGGGGATAAGCCGGTATATTCCGAAAACGGGCTTCTGACGACGATCGCTTGGGGGCTGGACGGGAAAGTGGATTATGCCCTTGAAGGATCTGTCTATGTAGCAGGAGCTGCGATTCAATGGCTTCGGGATGAGCTGAAGATTGTTGATTCCTCACCGGATTCTGAATATTTTGCGACAAGAGTCCCGGACACGAATGGATGCTATGTGGTTCCTGCTTTTACCGGACTCGGAGCTCCGTACTGGGATCCGTACGCCCGCGGCGCCATAACAGGGCTGACCCGCGGCGTAAACAAATATCATATTATCCGGGCAACGCTGGAATCTCTGGCTTTCCAGACCAGCGATGTGCTTCACGCGATGGAGCTGGATTCGGGAATTCATCTGTCTTCGCTGAAGGTGGACGGCGGCGCAAGCATGAATAATTTCCTGATGCAGTTTCAGTCCGATATTATCAACACACCGGTGAGACGCCCGGTATGCGTGGAAACGACGGCTATGGGCGCCGCTTACCTCGCAGGGCTCGCAACAGGCTTCTGGAGCAGCAGAGACGATGTCATGCATAACTGGTCCATAGACCGTGAATTCCGGCCTCAGATGGACGATGAGACCCGTACAAGGGAGCTTAAGGGATGGAAGCAGGCAGTCCGTTCGACGCTCGGATGGGCAAAAGATACAGAATAAGATTGTAAATCAGGTACCGGTTGCTTCTCTGATAAAAGGCTGTATAATGATAACTATATCAGCATCTACAGCGATATCGGATATTTCACATATCATTTGACTTGTGCGGCTTTGACATGTGCTGCTTTATGCCGGTCGGCCGGCATGATGTGTTTGCTGTAAAGCTGTAAGAAAAAGATATTTTTGCCGGAGGAAATAAGATATGGCAGATCTGAAGGATTGGTCCTTGCATTATAATGGAAAATTTTTCTGGGTGCGCGGATATGTGTACCGTAAGTATGACGTAAACGACGGAACACCCGTGACAACATCCGCAATTATTCGTGTGGACAAGGATAAGGACGGGCTGGATATTTATACCGGACATTCTTATTACAGATGCGATTATGATCTGCATGCGCAGGACCGGAACGACCTTTCTTATGAAAAACTTCTTCCTGGAATTGTAAAATCAAACGCAATACCTGCAGATGTCCGGTCAGCTGCAGCAGAGGAAAGAGATCGCATAGAACGGGAGAAAAGAAACCCCAGATAATCAATAGAACGGGAGAAAAGAAACCGCAGATAATCATTGGATAACGCAGATAATTCGATGAGGCAGATCATTGCTCATAAGGACATATAGGAGTATTAATTTCCGGAAAAGGGATATAAAATGTCGTAAAATTGTTATTTTGCGACACTTTATATCCCTGTCTGTCTTCTCTCATTCTCATCTTTGTCCAGATTTTTCGCCCATTTTATCGGTGCGGCCTCCGTCAGGCCGCATCATCGCAAAGCCGAAAGGATTTCATTTATGAAATACAACGAAGAAGTCGATATTCTCACCATGGAGAAAATCAATGATCTGTTGACAGAGCTTCCGCAATATGTGAAAAACTACATCAGCAACCTTGCTGCGGGAAGCAAGTCGCGGCGGACAATTCTGAATTATCTCTATGACATTCGCGGGTTCCTGACATATACGGCAAATGCTCAAGGTATTGATGTCATGGATCTTTCGGCGGATACGCTCGGACAGCTGAACAATTTTGATTTCGATGATTATTTCGGCAGCTTCCGCACCGGAAAATCTGAAGGCAAGGCCAGAAAGCTTGCGGCGCTCCGTTCCTTTTATAAATTTTTGAAATCATATGGCTTTATTGCGCACAATCCGCTCTCTGAGTACAGCATTGAGCTGAAGCAAAAAAAAGATCCCAGGCGGGATCTGCAGTTCATGAATACGGAGGAAGTAAATCAGGTGATGGCCGGGGTGATGACCGGAAGCTCACTGGCCTCCGAGCATCAGAAAAAATGCAACCGGGAAAATCAGTACCGCGACACTGCCCTCTTCACTCTCATGCTGAACACGGGGATCCGGCTTTCAGAGTGTGTGGGAATCGATCTCACGGATGTTCTGTGGGAGGAACATAAGCTTGTGATCCACCGCAAGGGAGGGATTGATGATATCGTCTTCCTGAATGAGAATGCGGAAAGCGCTCTGCGTGATTATATACGCTATGAGCGGGCGGAGGATGCAGACGATCCGGCGCTTTTTCTTTCCAATCAGAAGCGGAGAATCACACCGAGATCGGTGCAGCGCATCGTGAAAAAATACACGGAATCAGTTGTCCCGGACAAGAATATTCATGTCCATTCGCTCCGGAAGACTTTCGGAGACAACCTCTATCAGGCCACCCACGATATCAAGCTTACACAGCAGGCACTGAATCACTCGGATATCAGCGTAACGGCCGCCCACTATATCACCGACAATGCGGAGAATAAGAAGACGGCCGTTGAGATTATTCAGGACGTATATAAGGAAGATTCTTGAAGGCAGGTATTGTTAACTGCATCTAATCCGTTACTTGCAGTCGTATAATTCTCTGCAGCTTTTACTGTATTCACGGATCAAATATACCCCGACATATGAAGGGATCAGGTATTGATCCGATCCCGACATGTTCATTTATGCGGCAATGTTCAAAATGAAGGGATCAGGTATTACCTTGAGATTTCTCTTCTCCCACATCCGGCGGACGGGGGGAAGCATCCTCTCACCGACGGCGGATACCTTATCGGCAACCGTGATCACCCATCCTTCCCTTGTTCTTGGTGGTGCAGCCAGCAGAGGAAACATGTGGTGCATACAGATATCATAGACCTTGTCCCTGTCTTCCGGATCTGCGAAGAAAACAGAAAGATTAGCGGATTCAATCGGATGAAGTCTGCACATAGATGAACTTGAGGTGAAGCGTTCTCGACCCAGGATGCCGAGATCATGGCACAGGCAGCCGACAACCAGTGCCCTGGTGTCCGTGCGGATATGAAGCCTGGCCAGCATGTATCCGATGCCAAGGGCAACAAAGGTGACGTTCAGAGAATGCATACCCACGGTTGAGCTGTGATGATGACACTGCTCCAGAGCTTCCCGGAACTTCAGACTGTTGAGAACCGGTTTTCCATATTTTTCAATATTTGAGATATTTTCTTCCTGCAAGATTATCCTTCCTCCGGATTCCGGTAAAATACTGATCCATTAACGATTTGTCTTTTCAATCCCTTATTATATATCTTTTTTGAACAATAAAAAATAAATTTTTAATAAAGCGCCGCTGACTCAGGATTTTACAGACCAGTACAGGAAGGTCACAATCTGGGCTCTCGTTCTTAAATTCATATCAGCCGGCTGCGGCTGCGTTGTCCGCCATTGTCGCAGAGTCTGACGCATAGGTTGAATCTGCGGGTTCTGTGCCGGGTTCATAGTAGATCACGATCGGAACACCAGCGTCGATGTTTTCATAGATGGACTGTGCTACATTCGACGGAAGATTCAGGCATCCGTTTGATCCGTTGGTCTTGTAGATTTCACCGCCGAATGCGGTGCGCCACCACGCATCGTGAAGACCTTCACCCTCATAGAACGGCATCCAGTACTGAACCTTTGTGGAGTAGTTCGCGCCCACCAGAGTGGAAGGACTTTCCTTGTATGCGACAGGGAAGATGCCGGTCATGGTGCCCTGGTTTTTCGAGAGGTCACCGCTTACAAGGTCGCTCTCCAGAAGCAGGGAGCCGTCCTTGTAATACCAGAGGTGCTGCTTCGTCAGGTCGACTTCCACATAGGTTCCGGCCAGATCGTCCGTTCCGTTCCTCTTGTAGTAGTACGGATTTCCATAGTCGTTGGTCTGAACGTATATCGGCTCACGGCTGATGGACTGGCCTGCCTGAAGATCCTTGATCAGTTCCGCAGTTTCGGAATCCTCATCAACGGTGTACCCGTATTCCACCTTTCCGGCCGGAAAATCAATGGTCAGACCGCCCGTGGTCTTGAAGGTTTTTTCAATATGACGGGTATTGTATTTATTCGCAAGATCACTCACCCATGCGGCGGCCTTGTCCTTGTCCACGGTGCAGCTTCCGTCGTCTGCAATGGTGAGCCAGTCCTTGAAGGTATCGTATGTAAGTGTCTCGCTCTGATCCCCGAACTGGTAGGTGATCGCCATATCCTTGTAAGCCTGAAGCTTCAGCTCCTTATTCTTGTCATCAGCTTCCTTCTGCAGATCTGTAGTATCCATATTCACTGTCTCTGAAGTGTAACAGTCTTCGGGAATTGCGATCTTCAGAGTGCCGGTGAGTGTACCGTTTTCGGATGCGCTTTCAATTGCGTCCCGGACTGCCTTCTGGAGTTTAGTGTCATCCACTTCATTTCCCTGCACCGGCTGTGTGACAACGTAGGTGTTGGTGGAAGAATCCAGATTAACCGCAGCCTCGACTGATTTTACACGGGCGACACTGAACTTTGAGCTCTGTACAAAAGAGTCAAAAGTGGCCTCATCGAATGAATATACGTTGTCTGCGGAGATGTTATCTCCTCCGGCTGTGTTCTGCAGATATGCGCTGATGCTCTCTGTCTGTGCTTCTCTTGCCTTTTCAAGAGAGGCTGTCATTGAGTTTTTGTCCAGACTGTATCCGTAGTCGGACAGATCTCCGGTCAGCACCGTCTGGTCATTTTCGGTAATATCAATCGTCACCGGCTGACTGTTCTGAATGATCTGATCAGCAACTTGTGAGGGCGTCATACCGGAGATATCAGCACCGTTGAAGGTGGTGTTCTTCATGAAAGTGTCTGTATGCTTCGCGTGCTGATAAATCGCAAATACCGATATAATGCCGATGATGATAACTGCCAGCAACACGATCAGTATAATTGTGCTGACGGAAAGATTTCTTGTTTTCTGATTGTTTCTGGTACTTGAAGCTTTATTCAAAAAATATCACACTCCTGTCAGCGGCACGTAAGCTGCAGAGCAGCTGTCGTGACGCGGATACTTATACATATTGTGGTGCCCCGCATGCGGGGGATTAGGATTTGTTGTAAACTGTTGGTTTCTCCGGACATGATAAAACTTAGCCGGATGGTATTTCTGATTTCAAAACAGGATTATACCCGTATATGGTAAAAAAAACATTACAAGAAAAGATAATTTTGTGTCAGATTTTGCACAATGTATTTTTTGACCAGTTTTTTCTGCTGCGGGTAAATGCCGTGACCGGAATCTGCGGCACATCCTGCATAAGCGCACCCGGTACGATGAGGAACTGCGCCTGCATAAGCGCACCCGGTGCGATGAGAAACTGCGCCTGCATAAGCGCACCCGGTGCGATGAGAAACTGCACCTGCATAAGCGCACCCGGTGCGATGAGAAACTGCGCCTGCATAAGCGCACCCGGTACGATGAGAAACTGCACCTGCATAAGTGCACCCGGTACGATGAGAAACTGCGCCTACATAAGTGCACCCAGTACGATGAGGAACTGCGCGGCAAGGTATGTCGGCATAACCCATGTGCCGCTCTTCTTATGAAATACCTGGAAGGAAAGGATGGTGTCGGAAGCGATAAAGAGCATGGTTCCTGCCCAGGTGATCATTCTTCCGGAGGTTTTCCCTGTCATATACATCAGGTAAGAACTGAAACTCATGGCCAGAATAACACCGATGTAGAGGCTGACCGGCACCTTTGCCCTAGGGTCCATGCCGGGAAAAAGTTTCTGAACGACAAGGATCATGTAGAGAAAATAGATCATGAAGATGACACTGATCGGGATGGGCCGCAGCCAGGATACCTTGATGTTTCTCCAGAAATCAATAATATAGAAGACATGGCCTGCCAGAAAGGACAGCAGACCCGGAATAAAGTACTCCTCCCGGAGAAGAAACGTATCTCCAAGAAATCCTCCGATCAGAGCCGGAATCAGAAGATACCGGATTTCCCTTCCCGACACGGAGACGGATGACAGATAAAATACAATCAGCACCGGCATCAGCAGCGGCTTGAAGAAATGCTCCTTATCCGTCTGGTGGAAACGAAGTTCCAGAACACTCAGTATACAAAAGCACACCAGTGAAAGGATCGATACACAGAGTGCCATTTCAAAGTCTCCTCCCCTAAATAATAAACCACCTTGTAAAACCGTCTTCGGGTCAGAATACCTGTACCAGGCTGCCGAGTCCGTAGGTTTCGCATACATTCCGGATGCCATCGGTGACTTCCTGACGGCTGTACTGGTGTCCTTCCAGAAAATCGTCGGATTTGTCATTGAGGTACGCGTAGAAATAGAGCGCCGTGCGCATATTCCCCCGGTCGCCGGTTTCGATCAGATCATAGACTTTGTTTTCCGCGTCATTGATGTCTCCGTCATCTACCATGGACTGTAGTTCGAAGAGAGCTTCGGAGGTGTCGTCCATCTGTTCGTTGACATTCTGCACCTCTCTTCCGCTCTCCCGGGCTGCAGTGTTATACGGAGTCCGGTCGGCCTCGCCAAACACAATTTTTCGCAGTGTATTCAGGATCTCCCGGTTCTGCCGGGTTACATAATCATCTTCAAACATAGTGGATATCCTTTTGCAATTTGCTTTTCTGATACAAATAATCGTAAAAAATCCGGAGGACTTATTCTTCTGCGTACAAAAAAACAATCCGGAGGACTATTCTTCTACGCGCATCACGGTTTCGACGGATTTCACGCAGTGATTTTCCAGAAGATCATCGAGCGCGTCGCTGACGATTGTCTTCTCTACATTGGCAAAGATAAAAATCAGCGGGACGATGGGAGCCGACGAGGTTCGCGTGTCGCTGTTATTTCTGCCCGGCCGCTGCAGGGCTGTCTCGATGCTGATTCCGTGCGCTCCGAGGATTGTAGTGATTCTGCCCATGACGCCGGGGATATCCTCAGCCATCATCCGCACATAGTATTTGTTGCTGCCCTCACCGATGAATTTCAGGTCGGCGTCGTAGCGCAGCTGCGGAACGATATCGTAGGCGGAATCCTTCTCCCACTTGCGGGCCACACCGATCACATCTCCCATGACAGCGCTTCCGGTCGGAAGCGGACCGGCCCCTCTGCCATAGAACATCAGATTGTCAACCGCGTTGCCGGTGATAAACACGGCATTGAATTCATTGCGGACATTCGCCAGAGGATGGCTGACCGGAACGAGCGACGGCTCCACGCTGGCGGAAACCTCTCCGTTCTCCTCACGGGCACTCGCAAGCAGCTTGATCTTATATCCGGATTCCTTTGCAAAGGCGATGTCATCCGATCCAACGTGGGTGATGCCCTGTGTAGGAATCTGATCCGGTCCTACACCCAGACCGAATACCAGAGATATCAGAATCGAGAGCTTATTCGCCGCATCGATTCCCTCCACATCAGCGGTCGGGTCTGCCTCCGCGAATCCTTTTGCCTGTGCGTCCCGGAGGATATCGGCGTAATCCTTGCCATTTTCTTCCATCTGCGTCAGGATATAATTTGTTGTTCCATTCAGAATGCCGTGAACGGAGCTGAATTCGTTGGACAAAAGGGCAGTCGTCAGGGAGGTCAGGATCGGAATTCCGCCTGCCACAGCAGCCTCGAAACGGAGCAGCACATGGTGCTCCTGTGCAAGCTGCGCAAGCATGCGGCCATTTGCGGCAATTGCCGCCTTGTTTGCCGTGACAACGCTCTTGCCGTTCTCGAGCGCCCGTGCCATAAACGTGGTGGCTGGCTCAATACCTCCGATCAGTTCCACGACGATGCTGATCTCCGGATCGTTCAGGATGTCATCTACATCCGTTGTATATTTCTCGCGGGGAATGTCGATTCCGCGGTCCTTTTCAGGGTGACGGTTCAGAATCTTCACGATTTCAATATCCAGTCCGGTCGTATCCGCGATCTTCTTCTGATTCATGGCAAGTGCCTTGTAGGTTCCCTTGCCGATGTTGCCGATTCCAAGCATACCGACTTTTATTTTTTCCATGATTGTTCTCCACTCCCGGTGTATATTTGAATGATGGTGTATATAATATAGAATAAATATGGTTATTCTGTGAATTCATCGGATCAGAAATCCGATTGAATTTATATTATAACAGAATGTCTGCAGCTGCGCACAATTTTCTTATGAAAGGCTTTCATTGATATTGTGCGGGAAATGCGTGAAGCGGATTGCGGAGCAGAATAAAGGTATTCTTGTGAAAATCGAGAATGCCATCCTGCTTCAGCAAAGCAAGCTCACGGCTGAGTGAGCTTCGGTTCGCACACAGATACTCCGCCATTTCCTCGCGGTTCAGCGGGATTTCGATGTAGCGGGTGTTCTGCTTCTCTGCCTGCAGCGACAGATAGCTTAGAATCTTGCTCCTCAGGTCCGGCTTGGATACGATCTCTATTTTTTCTATCAGCTGCATATTTTTCTGCCCGAGAAGATCATACAGATTATTCGCAAGGTTCACATGAAAGACGCACTGATTGCTGCAGGGATGAAGGATCCGGTTCAGGGACAGGAAAATCACACGGGTATCTTCCGCCGCACAGAAAGTGACCCTCGAGGCAGTCTGCTTCATGATGTTGAAGGTCTCTCCGAAAAGTTCACCTTTTCTCATATAGATGATGAAAATTTTATTGCCCCGGACATCCTCCCGGATCATATCCACCCTTCCGGACAAAACAATACCGATAAACTTCACATTTTCCTCTTCCATAATTATATGCGATCCCTTTTTAAAGCTGGAAATATGACTGTCCAGATGACCGGCCAGCGCTCCGATCTTCCCGGAATCGAGTCCCGCGAAAAGAGGTATCTCTGCCTCGCATATCTCTGCGATTTCTTCTTCTTTTAACCGCATGCTGTTCCTCCGTATCCATTGACTGTCCGGCAGATCGGGCCAGACGTAACCTTAAGCAAAATTATAGGACGCAGTCTCTCTTTTCGCAACCGGTCTGTCGGAGTCATACGGCCTGCGGACACAGTGTGTTACACACAACAAACCGCAATCGTGTTGAAGCAATTGATCATTAACGTTGCGTGTGCAACCAGATAAATATGCGGGAGTGATATAATTGTAATGATGAGTCAGATACGCATTGTTAAATTTTTAACTATAATAAAATCGGTATTCTTTTTTCATAGTATTTGTTATATTTAACAGTGTGGAAGTAGATGTCCTGTATATATACGAGGAGGTATTTACATGGGATACACGCTAGATGGAGCCGGATTCTCTCAGGTGGTGAAGAATCTCGGCCAGAATTATCGAATCTTTGCGCCTGTCCGTAAGGTCGGGGAAGGAAGATTCACGGACACGGATGTTATCCGCTATGAATTCATTACGGATGCGTCGGAAATCGAGCTTCAGAAGAAGTCGGACTACTCTTTCAAGGAGATCCTGACGCCGCTGTCTGAGACGCTCTTCTTCTTTACGGAGAATGTTGTGAAGGAAGCGGACCGGGATACCCGGGATGTGATTGTTTTTCTTCGAAGCTACGATATTCACGCGGTAAAAAGGCTGGATCAGATCTATCTTGGCAATGGACCGAAGGATTATTTCTATGAGAACATTCGTGATCATGTAAAGTTTGCGCTGATCGCCGGTGATGAGGCGGATGATCCGGACGGCTTTTCGGCCAGCATGGGTACCAACCGGGCAACAGAGGGATATCTGTTTTCTGTAGAGCAGACGTCGGATGGATTTCTCTGTGATGTGCCGGACACTTCCCTGGAGTCTGTTTTTGAAGAGGCCGGCGGTGTGAAGGCAGAGGTCACGCCTTCCTATCCCGTCAGGAACCGGACCAGGGTGGAAATTCCCGATGAAATCCCGAACAGTATCTACAAGGATCCGATCTGGGATGAATACACGGCGAGATGTATCGGCTGCGGCCGGTGTACCCTTGTATGTCCTACATGCACCTGCTTCACCATGCAGGACATCTACTACACCGACAATGGGAAGGTCGGCGAGAGACGCCGTGTAAATGCGTCCTGCATGATTGACGGTTATACGAACGTAGCCGGCGGCGGTCAGTACAGAAGAACGCAGGGAGAACGGATGCGGTTTAAGGTGCTTCACAAAATCTATGACTTCCGGAAACGCTTCGGCTATGATATGTGCGTCGGCTGCGGCCGCTGTGATGCTGTTTGTCCGGAGTACATCTCCTTCTCCAAAATCATCAATAAGGTGAATCAGAGAGTGAATGAACTCGCTGCGGAATCTGCGGATGCAGCGGGAAAGGAGGCAGGTGCAAATGGCAGCAAATGAAAAAAATCCATACATTCCCTTCGCGTCTGAGATTCTGGATGTAATCCGGCACACAAAAAAGGAATATACCTTCCGTCTCAGCTATTCGGGAGCGGTAAAGCCCGGTCAGTTTTTTGAGGTATCTGTTCCGAAGTTCGGAGAGGCACCGATTTCTGTCAGCGGCATCGGTAAGGATTATATCGATCTGACGCTCCGCAAGGTCGGCAGAGTCACAGATGAAGTCTTTGAGAAATATAAAGGACAGACTCTCCTGCTTCGCGGTCCGTACGGAAATGGTTTTGACATGGATCTCTATCGGAACAGAGAAGTTCTGGTGATTGCCGGGGGCACCGGCGTATCACCGGTTCGCGGTGTTGTGAGCGCATTCGCGGACGAACCGGATGCTGCGGACAAGCACGTTATTGTTGGATTCAAGAGCCCGGACGACATGCTGTTCCGGGATGACCTGAAGATATGGGATGAGCGTCTGGATCTCTGGCTCACCGTTGACGGAGCGCCGGAGGGATATGACGGAAAGATCGGTCTTGTGACCAAATACATCCCGGATGTGAAAATCCGCGATGTGGAGAAGGCCGCGGCGATCGTGGTCGGTCCGCCGCCGATGATGCGTTTCTCCGTTATGGGGCTTCTCGAGAAGGGTTTCCGTGAGGAGAACATCTGGGTGTCTCAGGAAAGAAAGATGTGCTGCGGCCTCGGAAAGTGTGGACACTGCAGAATCGGCGAGAAGTACGTCTGCCTGGACGGTCCGGTTTTCAACTATACCGAGAGCAAGAATATGCTTGACTGAGGAGGGAGATATCTATGGGTTACGATTGTAATGTAAAGAAATTAAAAAAGAACAACTTCCGTCAGTCGAAGGTCAGAGGAGAAGTCGCCTCCCGTGTGCGTGTGCCGGGAGGAAGAATCGATGCGGCCTCTCTCGCGAAGGTTGTTGAGATCGCGGTTAAGTACGGCACCGGAGAAGTAAATCTGACAAACCGTCAGGGCTTTGAGATTCCGGGAATTCCGATTGAAGATGTCGAAGAGGTGAATAAGGCGCTGCAGTCCATCATCGACGCGAGCGGAGTGACACAGGCGCCGAACAAGCCGGGCGAGGGCTACCCCTCCTCCGGAACCAGAAATGTCGTCGCGTGCCCGGGCAAATCTCTGTGTCCCTTCGGATGCTACGACACCAAGGAACTTGCAGCGAAAATCGACAAGCTGATCTATCCGAACGATCATCACGTGAAGATTGCCTGCACCGGCTGCTCTAATGACTGTGCGCATGTCAGATTGAATGATTTCGGTATTATCGGGCAGACAGAGCCTCAGTACAACCCTGACCGCTGTATCGGCTGTGAACAGTGTGTGAAGTACTGCAGCAGACGAAGCGTAGGTGCGCTCTCTGTCGTAAATGGAAAGATTGTCCGCGATACGGACAAATGCATCGGGTGCGGTGTCTGTGTCATCTACTGCCCTACCCGCGCGTGGACGCGAAGCAAAGAGCATTATTTCCGTGTGTCGCTTCTCGGACGTACCGGAAAGAAGAACCCGCGGCTGGGTGTTGATTTTCTGAAATGGGCGGATGAGGAAAGCATTCTCAGGATTATCAAGAACACCTATGATTATCTGGATGCTTATCAGGACAGAGGAGCGGTTGAGAATAAGGAGCATATTGGCTACATTGTTGACCGCACCGGCTTTGAAGAGTTCCTGAAGTATATCATGAGGGATGTTCATTTCGGACCGAAGACCGAGATGAACGGAAGACCTTACTGGGGCGGCAAGCGCTACGATCAGACCAATGAACTCCGCTCCTCCATGTACCGTTTCTCCGACCGTCCGTACGACGGATACTCCGGTATCCCGAGAGAGGACCAGCCGCAGAAAAAGAGATAACCGAAAAAAGAAACAGGAACGCAAAAACAATACAGAGAACAACAGAAACGCCAAACGGGGCTGCCGCACATTTTCGTGCGGCAGCCCCGTCCTTTCTCTCAGCCTTCACTTTCCAGAACCGGCTGCAATCACAGTGTTCACTTTCAGAACCGGCTGCAATCACAGTGTTCACTTTCAGATCTGGCTGCCATCACTCAGTCGCAGCCACAATCCTCGCTCTCCGTAAGAATCGATTGTAATCACAGGCTTCAGTCCCCCGTATTTGCCGAAATCAGTTCTTATCGGTAATGCCGTGGTGATATCCGCTCTCCTTGTGAGCAATCGCGTTCTTGATAATCTCCACGCAGCCGTCGATTCCGAACTTCGAACTGTCCAGACAGAGATGGTAGCTGTCTACAGATCCCCATTCCTTGCTGGTATAGTAGTTGTAGTAGCTGGAACGGCTCTTGTCGTTCTTCCGGATCCGGTCTCTGGCCTTATTGTCCGTCAGATCATACAGATTGGAAATCCTTCTCACCCGGACATCGAGATCCGCGTGAATGAATACACTCAGAAGATTCGGGTTATCCTCGAGCGCGTAATCCGCGCATCTTCCGATGATAACACATGGTCCCTGCTGCGCAAGCTTCTTCACGGTGTCAAACTGTGCCAGGAATACCTTCTGGTTCAATGGCATATCGTTCATGACATTCGATGTGTAACCGAAGGAATAGGTATCCATTACCAGAGAATACAGAAAACTGCTGGTCGGTTTCTCATCCTGATTTTCAAAAATTTCCTTGGCGAGTCCGCTGTGCTTGGCGGCCTGGTCGAGAAGCTCCTTGTCGTAAAACGGGATCTTCAGATCTTCTGCAAGCAATTTGCCGATCAGATGTCCGCCGCTTCCAAATTCACGTCCGATTGTAATGATGGTCTTCATAACAAGTCCTCCTTCCTGCATCCTGCTGTAGCAAGAAATTTTCTAAGTCCATTATAACATGAACCCTCAAAAAATCACACACAAATTTATGCGAAAAGGATATGTTTTTGTATACTTTTATAAAATAACTGTCAGTTTGCACAAATATAATCAGAATAAAGCGGAGGACAAAATTCAGGCCAGTTTTATCAGAAGTTTATTGAAATAATCCGGCAGCGGCGCGGTGAATTCCAAATATTCGCCGGTAACCGGATGCTGAAAACCGAGAATCATGGCATGAAGCGTCTGGCCCTGCAGTCCCTTCACCGGGCATCTCTTTGGCCCGTAGAGTTCATCGCCCAGGAGCGGGTGACCGATATGTGCCATATGTACGCGGATCTGATGGGTTCTCCCGGTTTCCAGGCGGCATTCAATGTAAGTGTAGCCGTTCAGCCGCTGAAGCACGCAGACATGAGTAACGGCAGGCTTGCCCCTGCCGTCCGGGACTACGCACATCTTCTTGCGGTCAACCGGATGGCGTCCGATATTGCCCTCGATTGTAATTTCGTCTTCCGTCAGGTTTCCGTGAACGATCGCGCGGTATCTGCGGGTGATGCTGTGTACGGCAAGCTGAGCGGCAAGGCTTTGATGAGCAATATCATTTTTGCAGACGACAAGCGCTCCGGTCGTATCCTTGTCGATCCGGTGAACGATGCCCGGCCGGAGGACACCGTTGATCCCGGACAGACTGTCTCCGCAGTGATAGAGCAGAGCATTTACCAGAGTGTGCTCATAATGCCCCGCGGCGGGATGAACGACCATATTCTTCGGCTTATTGACGACGAGGAGACAATCATCTTCATAGAGAATGTCGAGAGGGATATTCTCGGGCAGAACAGGCGGCTCCTGATTGTCGGGAATTGTCAGGTGAATCCGGTCTCCGGCCTGGATTTTGTAATTGGCTCTGACCGACCGGTCCGCGACAAAAACGCTCTCATTCTTCAGAAGCTTCTGAATATGGGAGCGTGACATGGTTTCAAGCTGTTCGGTCAGATAGATATCAATTCTTTTATCCTGGTCTTCCGGCTCGACGGCAAACGAGATTTCTTTCATTGTGCGTCCTCTTTTTGATTCGCGTTGTTCTTTCGCCCGAAGATCTTCTGCAGATCCGTGTCCTTATAGTGAAACAGAACCAGGATAATCAACAGAATCACAGATACGGTGACGTAGATATCCGCAACATTAAAGATCGGAAAATTAATGACGGAGAAATAAATAAAGTCGATCACATATCGGTGCATGATCCGATCGATCAGATTGCCGACCGCCCCTGCGCAGAGAATGGCAAGGCTCCACAGAAGAGGATTGAATTCAGATGTATTCTGTGGGATCTTCCTCATCAGCCAGATGGCGAAAATCAGAAAGACTGCGGTCAGAATATAAAAGAACCACTGCTGATTCTGAAGCATGCTGAATGCTGCTCCGTTATTCTCAAGGTAGCGGAGTTCAAGAATACCGGGAATCAGAACACGTGCCTCTCTTCCGGCGAGATGGCTGACGGCGAGGTACTTAGTAAACTGATCGAAAATCACAAGGATTGCGCCCGCAATCAGCAGGAGAAGCGGACTGGTTCGTTTTTTTTCAGCAGTATTGCTCATGGGTAAACTACAGATCCTTTCATAATACAGCATGTGGTGCCTCGCTTGCGGAAGTGCGCAGCACGGAGCAATCCGAAGCATATACAGCATGTGGTGCCCTGCTTGTGGAACAGGGACGTTTATTTAATAAGTACAGATGCTGCTTCGCGCAGCTCCTCGTCCGTGACGCTGCTGTCAATTACCGCGTTGCCGATACCGTCAAGAAGAATAAAGCGGATATGCCCCTCTTCCATTTTCTTGTCGGATCGGGTAGTCCGGACGATTTCATCAACAGTCAGGCCGCTGACAGAGGTGGGAATCCCGAAATCCCGGTGAAGCTTCTGCAGCCACCGGTAATCTTCCTCTGAGATCATGCCACGCTTCATAGATAGCCAGGAAGCTCCGATGGAGCCAATCCCGACACACTGACCGTGAAGGAGTTCGAAGTTCTTGCATTTCTCAATGGCATGGCCGAGCGTATGGCCGAAGTTGAGGATGGCACGGAGTCCCTTATCCTTTGGATCATCTTCGACAACGGACGCCTTTACCCTGCAGCAGGCGCGGATCACAGTCGCCAGAGCATCCGGATCTCTCCGGAGGATCTCTGCCTCGTGGGAATCGATCCAGGTGAGCAGATTTCTGTCGCGGATCGCACCGGTCTTCAGAACCTCACCCATGCCGGATGCAAACTGATCCTGCGGAAGTGTCTTCAGTGTCTTCATATTCATGTAGACAAGGCGCGGCTGAAGAAATGCGCCTACCATATTTTTATACTGTTCAAAATCGACACCTGTTTTTCCTCCGACACTGCTGTCCACCTGCGCGAGCAGGGTGGTTGGTATCTGGATAAAATCGATGCCTCGCAGATAGGTGGCTGCCGCAAAACCGGTCAGATCACCGGCGACGCCGCCGCCAAGCGCGGCGAGGATGTCGTTTCGCTGAAACTTGTGCCCGATCAGAAAACGATAGAGGCCGTTTACCGTATCCAGACACTTGTGCTCCTCCCCGGCCGGAAAAACGTAGGTTTCAACCGTAAGGCCAAGCGGAGCAAGTGCCTTCTCAACCTCGCCGGCATACAGAGGCGCCACATTGCTGTCGGATACCACACAGATTTTTTTTGCCCGGAAACCGCTGATCCGGCGGATTTCATCCGCAAGGGTCTGAAAGCTGCTCTCCCACACAATCCGATAGGAAAACTCCATGCCTGAGCTTTTTCTCTCTACAATTAATGATTCCATAATAATCTCCTTCTCAATCCTTTGGCGCCTGTATCCTACTGCTGAAGCAAGAGGGGCTCTGCGATATTATCTGATAAGAGAAAAGCATCAGTAAGAATCGCTTCTAACTGATGCCTGTAGGATTGCGGGAGTGCGAAGCACGGAGCAATCCGTAGCTTATACAGTGTGTGGCATGATGTATCGTATGGCCGTTACTGTAATCATTTGAACAGATACGGAAGCCCGGTAAACTGACCTGTAATCGCCCGGTCAGAACCGGATTACCCGGAATGCTGCTCTGTCATTATTCAATCAGAACCGGATGCCAGGAATGCTGCTCTGTCATTATTCAATCAGAACCGCATGACCGGAAAGCCATCGCGATGAAAAGCTCTGTCAGAACGCGGTGCGCATTGTCGGCATCGCGCCGTTCAGAAGGTCCTGAATGTCTCCGGAAATCTCGACGGTAGAAGGAGTCAGAATGAAGATGTAACTGGAAACCTTCTGCAGTCCTCCGCCGATTGCATAACAGGAACCGGAGGAAAAATCAATAATTCTCTGTGCGAGCTCGACATCAAGTCCCTCCAGATTCAGTACAACGGTACAGCCGGAAAGCAGGGTGTCTGCAATCTCCCGGTAGTCCTCGACCTTTGCCGGTTTGATCACACAGACTTCCATGCCGTTGCGGGAGGACGATGCGGCGCGATGCATCGGTGTTACTTTCTGTGACGACTGTGCTGCAGGTCTCGTCTGCATGCGGGCTGCTGTGGTATATCTTCCTGAGGTCTCCGGCTGTGCCTTGCGAACCGGCTCCTCCTCTGTCTCGCGTACTGTATTTACGCTCTTGCGGCTTCCAAAATGCTTTTTCTTCGGCGCCGGTTCTTCTTCCGGCTCATCACCATAATCATCATCGTCGTCATCGAAGAATTCATCGTCATCATCATAATCGTCATTCAGACGTACCGCGTCAAGGAACTTATCAAAAAATCCCATCTTATCATTCTCTCCTAACAATTTCTTACAGACTCAGGGGCAGCATTTCAGGAGTGTGAAGCACGGAGCAATCCGCAGCTCATACCCATTGCAGCGCCCCGCTATCGGAACCTGGCCGTTTACGTCACAATTTTGAAGCCGGCCGTAATGCCATGGGAAAACACTAAAAACATGTCTTACTGTTTGTGTGAATAATCGCGTGCGCCGAAAATAGCGGTACCTACACGGACAAGTGTGGCACCCTCTTCGACAGCGACAATATAATCATTGGTCATCCCCATACTCAGAGTCTTCATTTCAACATTCTCATTATCAGTGTTTTCATTGTTGATGTCAACACTTAATTGTCTCAATTTGCGGAAGACCGGACGGTTGTCCTCAGGGTTCTGCACAAAGGGAGCGCTGGTCATGAGGCCGCTGACAATGACATGCGGAAGCGTTTCTGCAATTCTTTTCACAAGCTCCGGAGCTTCTTCACAGGAAACGCCGAATTTTGTATCTTCCTCCGCAACATTGACCTCGATCAGGATCGGAATCCGGCGGTTGTGCTTAACCGCTTCCTTCTCGATGGTCTGAGCAAGCTCATAGGTATCGACGGCATGTATCATGGTGACGTATTCCGCGATGTACTTGACCTTGTTCCTCTGCAGATGACCGATCATATGCCAGTGAATATCTTTTGGAAGGTCATCATGCTTCTGGCGGAGTTCCTGAATATAATTCTCACCGAAGTCACGTACCCCGGCGCGGTAAAGCTCTTCGATGTTCTCCTCCGGCTTTGTCTTGCTGACTGCGATCAGCGTGACATTCTCCGGATTCCTGCCCGCGCGGGCGCAGGCCTCATCGATGTTCCTGCGAACAGCTTTATAATTTTCCAAAAGCATCTTCAACACCTCACATTTCTGTATATATATGACACCCCGCTTGAGAGGCAGGGGCATTTCCGGTAAACCACCATACGAGATATATTGTGACACAAACGGTAAAAGCTGAGCATTGCTCTGTGCTTTGCACTCTTGTAATCTTTCTACATAACCTGGATCTTTATGACGCATTACCGGAGAATCTCCGCCTCGTTCACGGTGCTTCCGTCTCTGACAATATAATCATACTGGGAGATTCCGTAGTTTGTGCCCTCCTCTACCAGACAGTATTCATCATTCTGATCGATGATGTCGATCTTGCGGAACTGTGCGTAGCCGCGGTTGATACAGTAAACCCCCTCCAGGGACGCAGTAGCCCCGATGGTATAGGTGTCACTGGAATCCGGCTTTAGGATGAGATCACCAGGCTGGAAATCCGCTTCATCTACATAGTAAACCTTCTGCCCGGAATCATCCGTGGTGCTCTCATACAGATCGGCTTCCACAAATTCTGTGGAGGAACTGTCTCCGCTGCCCTTTGTCTGTTTCATGAAACCGTCGGAATCGTCATCGCCTCCTGTCGTCAGATAATCTACCGGAATTGTGTAAAATTCCTTTGTGACGATGGAAGAAAGCGGGATTTTCAGCCCGGTGTCCGTATTTGTCACCAGTTCAATATTCAGGAACCGGTCATCCGCGTACCGCACCATACCACTGTACAGGGTGATTTTTGCAAAATGTGTGCCGTCTCTGTCAAACAGAGTGAGATCTCCGTTCTCGGAATTCCCGTCTTTGCTGAACTTCACCCGGACTGTTGACTTTGTGGAAAGAGCGGCATATTGCCGGTCAGTTAAAGGAAAGACAAGATACCAGGTGTCATCGGTCGCAATGCGAAAGATCGGATCTCCCTTCGAAACCTTGTCGCTGGTCCGGAGCTGTGTGCTCTCATAGGATTTGATGTTAAAATCATCCAGGGTGACGTCCTGCGGTGTCAGCGTCTCATATCCGTCTGTCGTATAGGTAATGACACCGTCGTTATCTGCCTGACAGGCAGTTCCGTTGACAGAGGATGGATCACTGTCGTTGATGACGGTAGAGTTCAGGGAATACTGAAAGTCATAGACGGTTCCGAAATTATCCTCATTATATGCTCCCGTAAATTCCGAGGCAAGCTGCCGGATTTTGCTGATGTCGGAGTCTGCCAGCTTGACCGTGGAGGAAGAATCCGGACTGGAGCCGATACTGCACACGATGTCATTCCTGGATGCCCGGGCACTGTCCTGCGTATAATAGCTGACATACCCTGAGGCCGAAGCATCAACCAGCTCTTCCGACCGAAGCGCAAGCACCGAATAGGATTCGTTATTTGAAAGAGTGCCGGAAGTTACCATATATGAGGAAATGTGCTTTGAGGTCGCATAGATAAAGATCGTGATGATCAGATACAGGAAGAGCGCTCCGAAGATCACGGTGCCGATATTGAAATTTATTCCGTGTTTTCTTTTATTCTTTTTTGCCACAGTTGCCTCCTGCATACGCTTTGACTCCTTATTCTAGCATTATCCGAAATTTATTACAAGCAAAAGAAAGCTGCCCGCAGGGAGGCATAAAGAAAGCTGCCGCAGCAGGTGCGGCAGCTTTCTGAAGTCCCGTTCGGAACCAAAAACTATAGGCTGAATTCGATATATGTACGGATATTACAGAGCAAGGAGGATCTTTTCCTGCATATCTGCGCTCAGTTCTTCCTTGTCCATGGACATGCTGATGACAAAGTCAACATGGAACATTGTGCTGATCTGCTCGAGCTGTTCGATGCAGTCGTCTACCTTATCCTTGTTGTCTTCAAGCTTCGTCAGCTTCAGGAAGCCATCGAGATACATCTGCTCGATATCACGATTCTGAGAGATGATTCCGCAGATAAAACCGACAAATTCATTGTAGTCCTTTAACGGATAAACGGATACATCAATCAGGCGGATCTTGTTGTTCAGCTCAAGCATATGCTTTGCGCTCTTGTCGAGATATACGATATCTCCGCTCGCCGACCTGACTGCTGTATTCACCTTGTCCAGAATATATTTGGTTTTTCCTTTTCCCTTTTTGCCTACAATTAATTGAACCATGGCTGATTCCTCCTTGAGCAGTATCGTAATGTAAAATACATTGGTGTAGCATAATTTCCCGAAAAGCTGCATAACCGACACAGACTGGCACGATTTAATTGTCTTTTTGACTAAAATCGTTTCGGGTTGATGGTTTAATTATAGTGTATTTATACAAAAAAGGCAAGACACTTTCCTTATTTTCATCAGGAACCGGAGACTGAGGAAACACTCTCCTCCGTATTGGAGGACGAAGACACCTTTTCGGCTCCGGAAGTGGAAGTATCCGTTCCGGAGGATGAGGATTTCGCTCCGGAAGAGGAGGCATCCGAATTCGTCAGACTGAGCAGCTTGCTCATATCGTTGTACAGAGTATCCTTCGTATCGGCACCGGTGACGATTGCGATAAAGGGAACGCCGTAACCGTTCTGTACGACGAGAGCAAGGCATGACCCGGCCTGATCTGTTGTACCGGTCTTGCTCGCAAGAATCTGTACATTGGAAGGCAGAGAATAGGTTCCGTCGAGATATTCATCGGTTGTGATGGACAGGAAGGTGCTCTCTCCCTCGGTTCCGGTGACGCTTGTCTGGTACTGGGACTGTGATGCGATCTTTGAAAAATCAGGATAATCCTGATAGACACGGTTCAGCATCAGATAAATGTCATATGGTGTTGTGTAGTGGCTGTCGTCGTGGAGTCCGGAGGGATTGACAAAATGGGTTCCCGTCATCCCGAGCTTCTGAGCTTCCGAATTCATTATCTCCACGAATTTATCCACGCTGCCGCCGACCGTTCGGGCAATCGCCATGGCCGCGTCATTCGCGGAGTATACCAGAAGCAGGTTCAGCAGATCTTCGAGCGCAACCTTGTCTCCGACTTCAAGCTGACTGGACTGCGCGTCCTCACCGAGCTGAAAATCCGCATCCGTCATCGTGACCTGCTGCGTAAGGTCTGTGCCACTCTCAAACGTCACGAGAGCGGTCATGATCTTCGTCAGGCTGGCAGGATAAATTTTATCGTAGATGCCCTTTGCATAGAGACTGGTGTGGTCCTCGAGATTAAACAGAAGCGCCCGTTCATCATCCTCAGTGAGGCTGAGGCTTCCGGATCCGACTTCGGATTCGGAACAGACAATTCCCTCGCTCTCCGTGTAATTCGATGTACTTTGAAGGGTGAAGGGAGAAAGCTCCTCGGCCCCATTCTGGGCGGAGAGATTATAGGCCTCGGATGTGTCGAGCGTCGTGCTCCGCGTGAAGATCAGATGAATCAGAACAGCTGCCAGCACAAGGATCACCGCGATGAAAACTGCCGCGATACGATGCAGGAGACGCTGCCGTCTGCGCCTCGCATTCCGGCTGTATTTTCTCTTATGCCTTCTTTCCGGTTCCGGATTCGAAGGAGTCCGGTTTGAATGTTTCTCCTGTGTAGACATATTTTCCTCCATAGTCAAAATATTTCTTGCGCTGCAGACTGATATTCATCACCACACCCATTCCGATGTAGAGACTGATCAGAGAGGTCAGGCCGTAGCTCACAAAAGGAAGCGGCGTTCCGGTATTCGGGAGAAGGCCTGTTGCGACGCAGATGTTAATAAAGCTCTGTATCGCGATCAGGCATCCCATACCGTAGCAGACCAGGGTGCCGGAGAGATCTTTTGCCGCTCTGCCCGCCAGAAAGCAAAGCAGAATGATCAGGAACAAGAGGATGACAATAATGGCGCTTCCGATGAAGCCCAGCTCCTCTCCTGCAACCGCGAAGATGAAGTCGTTCTGAATCTCGGATATGAAATTGCCGCTGTTCGCGGAAAGATCCGTGTTGTTCAGCCCTTTCCCGGTGACCTGGCCGGAACCGATTGCCATGATGGAATTCTGCTGCTGCATCTTGGAGTCGGAATACTCCTCGCTGTCATCGGAGCTGAGGAAGGTCATGATACGATCCTTCTGATAATCGTCGACGATGTGGAGATCCGTTTTGACGATCAGGAGAAACATCACCAGCACAACCGGTACGATTACCGCGAGGATAATGCCGATCTTCTTGTAGCTGAGCCCTGCTCCGAAATACATCAGTGCGAATACAATGGTCATTGTGATGGTATTCTTCAGGTCCGGCTGGCTCAGGATGAGGAACAGCGGGAATGCAAGAAGAATGATTGACCGGAAAACTGTCTTCCAGGAGTTCAGGTTTTCTTCATGGTTCATAAAGTACATGGAAAAAAACAGAATCATCATGATCTTGCACAGCTCGGTCGGCTGGAACTGGAATCCTCCGATGTTGATCCAGCGTGCCGCTCCCAGCGCTGTTGTACCGAACAGGCGGACCATGATCAGCAACAGAATGTTAATAATGTAGATGATCCAGTAAAAATGGAGAATCCAGCTGTAATCGATCAGAGATATCACGATCATCAGCGCAAGCCCCATCAGAAAGCCCATAAGCTGTCTGCTTCTGAGGGTCGGATCGGCGGATCCGACGAGGACCACACCGATCGAACTGATGATAATCAGCAGAAGCATCAGCATGAAATTGTAATCTTTCAGTTTATATAACTTCAGCATTCGATATTTTCCCTTTATCTGTGCGCCGGCTCAGTCGGCAGCGATTTTCTCCGTGCTCAAATCACATCCCGGGCGAATTTTGCAAATTGTTGAAAAAACTCAGTCAGCAACAATCTTCTTTGTGATCGAATCTGTATTTGCGTGTTTCATGATGATATTTTCCTCGGAATCCAGATTGAAGTAATACCTGAGGGCATCCCTTGCGACAAGGCTTGCGTTTGTGGAGCTGTAACCATTCGCGATCCGGACGGCGAAAGCCACATCGTCATAGGAAGTGCTGTCCTCTGCGCCGCTTGTGAATCCGATGACCAGACCGTGATCCGCGCGCAGCATGGATTCCTGTGCGGTTCCTGTCTTCGCGTACACGGTAATGGTACTGGAAAATCCCGGCCATACCGTCGCGTCATTTGATACAACCCCTGCCATTCCTTCATCGATCAGATCCCATGTCGTGCTGCTGATGGAATTTGCCGTGCTGAGTGTTTTTGTCTCGTTCTGCTTCAGCGTATTTCCTTCCGAGTCCGCGGTCTTGTCAATCAAGGTCAGATCCCGGCATACGCCTCTGTCTGCGATGGTCGCCGCGTATCTGGCGAGCTGAGTCGTTGTGTACTGATGCGTTCCCTGTCCGATGGAGGACGGAATCGGAAGACTGTCGGACACATGAGGATCCGATTCGGAAATTTCAATCCCCGTTCCCTCATTAAGACCGAACATTGCGGCGTACTTCTGCTCCTTTGCGAGAGCGGTATCCTGATCATAGTTCTGATTGCTATCAAGACCCAGATCAAAGCCAACGGTACAGAAAAAGACGTTACAGGAATTTGTAATTCCGCCGACCACATTCAGGTAGCCGTGGCCGTTGCTGTTCCAGCAGGCCACCCGGTCCGAGTCAGACAGGAACGGAATATCCTTTCCAAAGACGCCGGTACAGTCAATCAATGTTGAACCGTCAATGACCCCTTCGGTAAGACCTGCGGCTGCCATGACCGGCTTAAAGGGAGATCCCGGAGCGGTGAGCTGCTGCGTCGCCTTATTATAAAAAGGAGTGGAAAGATCGGTATTCAGCTTGTTGTAGTAATCGGTGTCCATGTCATTTGCAAGTCGGTTGTTGTCATAGCCCGGATAAGAGACACAGGCACGAACCTGACCGGTATCCGGATCCGTGATGACAATGGAACCGGAACACGGATCCAGGGCAAGCATGGCGGGCGTAATTTCCAAGCTGTAGATTTTGTTGTACAGCAGCTGGTACGCGCTGGTCGCCCCGCTCTCAAAGGAAGCATAGTCAGCGTCATCCTTTGAGAGAATTCCCTGATCATAAAGGATCTGCATGATCACCTTCGGCTCCAGCGCGTCATCCTGAAGCAGATATTTGTAGAGAAGCTTGTGGAACACTTTTTCTCCGGTGATGTGACTGGAGATGAAATCAAGGACTGCCTGATAGATTTCATCTGAGGTCAGATATGAAGAATCCTTGTCGCTGAGCTTGGCTACATTGATCCAGCTGTTATTTGCCGCATACTGGAGAAAAGCACGGGGGCTTATGGAGCCGTCCTTGAAATATGCCTGGTAGGTGGCATCGTCTGTTTTCATGGAAGAACTGTCCAGAATTCCGTACTCCGTTGTGAGAAAATCGGATATCACATAATCGAACACAGCTTTCTGCTCAGCAGACAGATCCGAATACCTGGAAGCGCTGTCGCTGCTCAGCTGACCGGTGATCCAGTTCACCGTGTTGGTCTGGCTGGTATCCAGCGCGGTCTGTGCCTTCTTCTCCGCCTCTGTAGCATCGTCGTCTGAGAATTTATCAATATCAATGATGCTGTTTTCAATCAACGCGTTGTAGCAGTCGTAGCTCGCGATGGAAATGGTATCATTGTCCGCGAGGCTTGCCGCGTCCACGGATTTTGCATCCGTCATATTGGTCAGGAGAATACCGGCGATTCTTTCTTCCAGAATCTGATAGGCTGCCTTCTGAAGCTCGCTGTCGATGGTAAGGTAAACGTCATTGCCCTTGGCAGGCTGCACCAGGGAGTCTTTATTTTCCGAGACTACCTTTCCGAGGTTATTGATCGTAACCTCCTCGGAGCCATCGGTTCCCTGCAGGGTGCTCTCCATTGCCTTCTCGATTCCGGCCTTTCCTACAATGGAGTTGCTGTTGTAGCGTGTATCGCCGGAGCCGTAATCTTCCAGTTCGTCCGAGGAGATCTTTCCCGTGTAGCCGACGACAGGAGCCATTGCTTCACCGCCGCTGTAGACACGGATATAATCCTCTGCGATTTCCACGCCCTGCAGAGAATCCGTGTTTTCCTTCACTGCCGCAACGGTACTGTCGGAGACATTGGTCGCGACAGTCACCGCGACATAGCGCTGGTAGCTGACCAGACTGAGCTGGTAGCGGACCACAATAATATCCAGTGCCTCTTCCTTTGTGAGTTTTTCAGGGAGGCCGTATTCGGCAAGCTCCTCCGCCGTATACGGCTCATCCGAATCCGTGAGTCCATAGTATTTTGAGCCGCTCAGATCCTGGACAATTTTATCCGGGGATGCATCCGCCTCGCCCGCCTTCAGTTCATCCGTTGTCTGATATCCGTAGATGTCTGCACGGAAACGCTGGATTGTCGTGGTATTGTCGGTATCAAAGGCGTAATTTCCGTCCGATCCGATAACAATATGGAAATCATGGGAAGGGGTGTCGCCGTTGGAACGGATCATCTTCGTCAGGCGGTAGATCTCTCCGTTCAGAGACAAATTCTTCTGCCGGGTGGTATCATACGACCCGTTATCTTCTATCGTGACATTATTTGCCAGTTCATTGGACGCGAGAACCTTCCCGTTTGCGTCATAGATATTACCGCGGGTGCTCTTCAGCGTGCGCGTAGCGGTCGTCATGACCGTGAAGCTGTTCGCGTAATCCTTTCCGCGGATAATCTGAAGATGAAACAGCCTCACCAGAAGGATCAGAGCCAGAACAGCGAAAAGCAGAACAAGGATCAGTCCTCTTCTGCTGAAAAAACGGATGAATGCTTTTTTTATCTTCTTAGCCAAGGTGATTGTTCTTCCTCCAGTTCATTTGCGGTGATCTTTCTGTTCAGCCAGTGGTACAGAAAATAAAGCGGAATGGTAAAGAGCATGGTGCATACTGCCTCCGGCAGAATTGTATGTATCATACAGGATCCGAGCGAAAGGCTCGTACCATTCAGAAAACGGATCAGGTAACAGGCAAGACCGTAAACGATATCGCTGATTCCCACTGCGACAAGAGGAATCCGGATGTCCTCATCAAAAAATACCTTGAACAAAAATCCGTTAAAATATCCGATGTAAAGAAGAATAAGCGCGGTGAATCCGAATATTTCGCCGAAAAAAAGATCCAGAATCAGTCCGGAAAAAAAGCCTGTCAACATGCCGGATTTCTTTCCCCGCATGAAGCCCATGGAGCATGTGAGGATCAGCGCCAGATTCGGTGCAGACAGAATTGCCGGCAGGAGCAGACCCAACGAAGACTGCACCACTATGGTTGCGGCAATTATCAGAAAAATACAGATATTTTTCTTCATTGATCAGCGGTCTCCTTCAGCTGTTTGATGATGAGTACGGTGTTCACGGACTGAAAATTCACTGCAGGAATAATGTAGCCCGTCTTCGTGAGCAGGTTGGAGTCATCCTGTACGGAATCCACATACCCGATCAGAATCCCGGGAAGGTATTTGTCACTGATGTTGGAGGTGACGACACGTTCTCCGGTGGATACCTTGGCATCTGTTCTGAGCTCGCTCAGCGCAAGCTTACCGGATTCAATCAGTGACAGACTGCCTGTGACAATGCAGTTCTCCGAGGAATCGAGAAGCATGGCGCTGACGTTGTTATCGTCGTCGATGATGGAACGGACGGTCGACCAGTTTTTACCGGTCTCGGTGACGATACCCACAAGACCGCCGTCGGAGATGACATTCATATTGACGGCAACGCCATCGTCCGTGCCGCGGTTCACGGTAAAGGTGTTATACCAGTTTCCTGTGCCCTTGGCGATGACGGACGCGGCAATTTTGTCGTAGTCATTATAATCCTGATCCAGATCATAGAGCTTCCGGAGATCCTCCAGTTCTTTGGTGTTCTCGGTAAGAACCGTATTCTCCTCTTCCAGATCTGCCACCTTGCTCTTCAGCTCTTTGTTTTCCTTAGCCAGCTGTCTGGCATTCTTCTGCCCGATTCTCTGTCCGTTCAGCCAGTCTCCGACCTTATTGATCCCGGTCTGCAGCGGAACCAGAAAAGTTCCGGCGGCGTTCCGCAGCGGTGATATGGATATGACCTGACTGCCGGTCAGCATGGCAAGCGCAACGCAGATGATGGTAAGAATGACAAGCAGATATCTGCTTTTAATATGTGTACCTTTTTTTTTCATGAATATGACTTCTTTCCCGGCAGATATGCCCAGTGCTGCATTTCAGGATGAGTGATGAGCTCCTTCAGACCGCATACGGTGCTGAGATCATAATACTTCGACAGGATAACCGGACAGTCGAGCGCTTCCTCCAGAAACGGCACCATGCCGGCAATGTGCGCGCTGCCTCCGGTGATATAAATCCCTTCCTTCAGGACATTTGTGCGGATCTGCGGCGGTATCCGCTCCATAATCCGGCGGATTTCCGCGGCAATCTTCTGCATCTCTGCGGTGACACTGGCGGTAACATTGTAGCTCGTCACGACACCGTTTCGCGGAAGACCACTGTCCAGATCAATACCGTTTACCTTACATCCCTCATTGATGTCTTTTTCCAGATTTGTCAGCGTCAGCTTCAGACGCTGTGCTGTGTGGTGACTGACGATGAAGCTGTTCTTTCGTCGGATGCCCTCTACGATAGCGGAGGTGAATGCCTGTCCGCCGATGGCAATCATTCTGCTGATGATCACCCTCTCATCGGCGATGAAGGAGACTTCGGTGCTCTGAGCCCCGATGTTGATAATCATCGATCCTCTGGTGTGATGCAGCGGGATGCCCAGGGCCAGTGCGTCTGCGATCGGTTTTTCCACAAGATAAACCTGACTTCGGCGGAACCGGCCCTTCCGCGCAATCGTGGAATATGCCCGGCGCTCGATCTCAGTCATATCGACGGGAACGGAAAAATACAGAACCGGACGATATCCGGCGTATCCGCCGGTCCGTCCGAGCATCGTGTGCAGCACAGCTTCCATCATCAGAACGTCATTGATCCGTCCATTGCTCATCGGTGAGATGATCTCGATATTCTCAGGAGTCTTCTCATACATGGCATAGGCGTCATTTCCGACCGCTATCACGGTGTCCCCGTTCCGGACCGCTATCATATTCACTTCCTTGGTGATGGAATCCTTGTTCCTGTCGTAGATCTTCACCGTTCCGGTGCCCATATCCACGCCATACACATGATTAAATGACATATAAAACTCCTGTACTGCCTGTGCTGTACGCCCCGGCCACATTAATCACCGGTGTCTGTCTGCGTTTCCTCCTGAGAGGCAAGTGTATCAAAGAATCCGTCGTCACGGAAGCTGAAATAGGTCCTGTCTCCGATGATAATGTGATCCGACAGATCGATCCCGACGATTTCGCCAGCCCGATAGAGATTCCGGGTGACCTGATAATCCTCGTGGCTCGGGGATGGATTTCCGCTCGGATGATTATGAATCAGTATCAGATGCAGCGCATGGTAGGACAATGCCTTCTGCAGGATCTCCCTCGGAGATACCAGAGACATGTTCGCCGTGCCGGAGGAAATCTCCGGAGAGGCAATCTGCTGCATTCTGCTGTCCAGCATGACGCAGATAACCTTCTCTGTCTCCTGATGACGCATTTCTTCCATAAAATACTGCGCGACCGTATCGGGACGGTCAAAACAGAGAGACGAAGAGGTGTTCATCTGCGCAATCCGCCTGGAGAGCTCGCGAACACATAAAATCTGCAGCGCCTTCACCTCACCGATTCCATCCAGCGACATCAGATCCTGAAGCGTTAGATGATAGATCCCGAGCAGTCCGTTCCGGAACTTGCACAGATCCAGGATCTCTTCCGCAAGCTGGAGGGAGTTCTTTCCCTTCGTACCGGACCGAAGAATGATCGACAGAAGCTCCGCATCGGTCAGCGCACCGGTCCCCAACCGGAGCGCTTTCTCATAGGGACGTGACTGATCCGGGAGTTCCTTCATCCGGGCAACAGGCTCAATCTTCATGCGGGGTATAGATTTTGAATTTTTCTCCATTTTCCTGTCCTCCTGTCTTACTGTATAAGCTCTTCGAAAACGCAGACAGGATCGTCACGCGCGAAGCGTGTGTAAGAGACTGTATGCGATTTCGAAGGCAACAGGTATGAGGATGAAGCGCGAACGCGCGAAATCCGAATATGCGCGGGCAGTGAGCCACATCCGCTCACACAAAGTGTGAAGCGGTGGAGCGAACGCCGCGACAGACCGACGAAGTCGGTCACCTGTAGGATTGCGGGAGTGCGAAGCACGGAGCAATCCGTAGCTTATACAGTTTATGGCACGATGTATCGTATGGCCATTTCCTGAAGAAAGACAAGAGATAATCCTGTGAAATATAATTTTAACACATTATGAAAACCATGTGAATCTGCAAAATCACGAATGAACAGTTCCGGTACGCAGTGTCATTCGTACAGAATTTCTTCTGTTGCAAGATATATTGCATGTGTCAGAGTTTCCTATATTCAGAGTACTTTACCTATATTCAGAGCGCTTTATATATAGAAGAAATTCTCTCGGCGACTTTCAGACCATCCATAGCCGCAGAGGTAATTCCACCGGCGTATCCCGCTCCCTCACCACAGGGATAAAGCCCCCGGATCGTGCTCTGGAGCGACTCGTCGCGGACGATACGGATCGGTGAAGAGGTGCGGCTTTCGACACCTGACAAAAGAGTGTCGTCTCCGCCAAATCCTGGGATTCTGCGGTTAAAGCACTGGATTCCCTGTTCCAGAGATTCCGAGATATATTCCGGCAGGACATTACGGATATTGGCGCATTGGAATCCGCCCTTTGAACAGGGCTCCACGGTTCCGATACCTCCCGGGCGGTTTTTCCGGAAATCCTCGAAACGCTGAACCGGAATCCGTCCCTGTCCTTCCCGCCAGGCAAGAGACTCCAGTTTCCGTTGAAAATACATTCCGTTGAGGACGTCCGGCCTTCCCTCCTGATGGTACGGCAGGAAATCCCCGGGGGTCACAGAAACCACTATGGCACTGTTCGCGTTGCGCGAATCCCGGGCGTGATAGCTCATTCCATTCACCGCCAGTCTCTCCGGTTCCGAGGATGCGTTCACAACATATCCTCCGGGACACATGCAGAAGGAATACACACCTCTGCCGTTTTCAGCGGTTCCGGTCAGCTTGTAGGGAGCGGCGCCCAGAAAGGAAGGAGCGTCCGGTCCGTATTGATCCCGGTTAATCATGCTCTGCAGATGCTCGACACGCACGCCTACCGCAAAGGGCTTCGGCTCCATGAGAAGTTTCTGGCTGGAGAGCATCTCAAAGGTGTCCCGGGCGGAATGGCCGATGGCCAGTACGACATTGTCAGAGAAAAATTCTTTTCCAGACGCTGTGCGAACCCCTGTCATATGCTCCTCTCCCGTCAGCGGGTCGGTACGTGTCAGAAGGTCCGTTACCCTGGTCTGAAAATGTACTTCACCTCCCGCTGCGATGATCTGATTCCGGAGGGTTTCGACAATACGAACAAGCAGATCGGTGCCAAGGTGCGGCTTGCTGTCATAGAGAATATTTTCCGGCGCACCGGCCTGTACGAAAATTCTCAGAACCTCATGATTTCGTCCGAATTTATCCTTGACCCCGGTATTCAGCTTTCCGTCGGAAAAAGTACCTGCGCCGCCTTCTCCGAACTGTACATTGCTGTCCGGATCCAGTTCTCCTGTATTCCAGAAACGCTCCACCGCATTCCGCCGTTGTGAAGCACTCTCCCCTCGTTCCAGCAGGACCGGGCGATATCCATGCATCGCAAGTTCCCAGGCACAGAACAGACCGGCCGGACCACTCCCGACAATGACAGGAGGAGCAGAAAGCTCGCGGGATCCTGTTTCCGGGAAATGATATTCCGGCGCCGAATATGCGGAGACATGATTTTTGCCGCCCCGGATCAGGATCGACCTCTCCGTTTTTTCCGAAGACAGCCGGACTCCGATGGTGTATACAAAGAGAAGCCTGCTTTTGTCCCTGGCATCAATGGATTTTTTCAGGATTTTCCACTCCGTGATATCCGTGGAACGGACATGCAGCACTTTTTCTATTTTGTGGAGAAGTTGAGCTTCTGTGTGAGAGACAGGAAGCTTCAGCTGAGAAATTTGTATCATAAAGAACCACCTTTTGAAAAGTATTCAAGTTTTGAAGGAAGTATTACAGATTAGAATTATAAAGCCGGTTAGCACAATAAGCAAATATATCCTTTTTTCTTGACAGCGGTATTGGAATCACATCTCTTTTCTTCTGCTTTTTCTTCCGGTGTCTTCAATCCGTTTCTGAAAATCCCGTAGTTGGCATCGAGCATGGACGGAGCGACATTCAGAAGCCAATGATCAATGACCACACATCCCTCTCTCAGTGGCCGTATTTCGCCCTCTGGACGTCATATTTGATTCCTCTTTTTCTCCGTCCGGTGGCCAATATCGGATGAAATCCTCTTCAGATTTTTTCCTCAAAGCAGGAACCTGATTTGGGCCTACTGCTTTTTGGGCGTTTATTCTTCTCTTGTAATATCAGCAAAATTTATATAAAATAAAATTGTATTCTATCACTCACGTTGCTGAGTGTGGTGTTATTTTATATCATTTTCACTCATTTCCTGAGTATCTGATTTATATCATTTCCAGAATCGGATTATTTTCCACAGAGAACAAAAATGTATAAAAGGATTTACGGAACTTATTCCTGCGGTTCTCGCGGATGAAACCGTAACCAATTAGAAACTCGAAGAGCACTCACAATATTTCAAATTTTCAAAAGAAAAATCTAAAAATAAGGAGAGGTTTGCTTATGGTAAGACGTAAGAAAAGAATGCTGGTGATTGCAATGGCAGCAGCGGCGGTGATGATCAGCTGTTGCGGTTCTCCGGTAAAAAAGAACACAACAGTGGATCAGAATGCCGTTGTCAAAAACGGCAGTTTGGACAACAAATCAGAATCGGAAGAAACTGCCATAACGAAGGAAGAGACTCTTCCGGCATCTGTAGAAACCACTCGCGGAGACAGCGGGAATGCTCCCACCTATAAGAAAGTTGAGGTGATGACCGAGGACAAGAAAGAAGAAACATCCGTCCAACCGTCTCCTGAAAGGACGGATACCGATATAAAAACAGAAGAGAAAAAATACGAAAAGAAAGATACTTTTCCTGAAAAGTCCGATACAAAGGTAGAGACGAATACCAACACCGATACACACAGCACCGATACACACAACACCGGTACACACAACACCGATACACACAGTACTGATACACACAGCACTGATACACACAACACCGATACACACATTGCCGCGAGTATGAATACAGATACTTTTAATGATATTCAGCCCAGTCATACCCACAACTGGGAAGCGGTCACGAAGAGCGTTCATTATGATGCTGTCACGTATCAGGAGCCTGTATACGAGCAGAAATGGGTTGAGGATACCCCGGCATGGGATGAGACAATGGTTGTTAGTAATTCATACTACAAATGCAATTATTGTGAATTTACTACCGCTGACGTAGAAATAATGGGAGACCATTCTATAGAAGAAGGTTACGGATATAGTTTTATACCAGAGCAGACACAGATGGTTCACCATGATGCAACCGGACATTATGAGCAGGTACAGACTGGAACAAAAACCGTTACAGATCAGCAGGCGTATGATGAAACCGTAACGATCGGATACAAATGTTCAATCTGTGGTGCAACAAAATAATCCTCAAAGTAACTTTTTCTCCATTAAAAAGAAGCTGTCGCACTAAGTAATTAGTGTGGCAGACTTTTCTAACGTATGAAATCCGGCCAGAAGGCCGGATTTCTCACAAAGAGCGAAAGGGTGCCGCGGCTTCTGATGCGATAGCCCCTCTTTGCTTGTTACTTTCTGTTTTCCATTTTTCTCTGTCGTTTCATAACCACGAGCAGTGCACATACCGCAAGGGCAATTACCGCAATGGACAGAATCGTCAGGATGGCTCTTCCGGGTCCTCCGGTCTGCAAAACCAGTTTTCCACTGTCCGCGACCCGGAATACCGGATTTATGACTTTTGTATCATTGACGCTGACAACCTTATGGTCTTTCAGCACTACCTTGATATCAACCGACTGCAGTGCCTTTTCGAGCGGTGCCGCTGTTTCACGGATATAATAAGTTCCGTCTTCCAGTCCTGACCATTGAACATAGCCATCAGTTCCGGATACCTGTTCCGGATAATCCTTCGGATTTGCACCAGTGCTGTCATTTTGTTGATATCGGGACTTGTCCTCGTTCAGAAGAACAAATTTTGCTCCGGCAAGGGACTGATGGTTGTTGTCGATCTTCATGATACGTACAGATCCGGAAGCTACATGATCATTGCCATGCATCACGAGGACTTTTCCGAGATCATCCCAGCGGATTTCCACTGTATTCGGAATGTCTGCCCCATCTTCAGGAGTGATTACAGCTGTCTGGTTGATCAGCGTGTCAAAACGGAGTCTTAAATAGCCTATACCTTCATACTGCTTCTTGGAAATCTTTTCCAGTCCGCTGGTTGTCAGAACTACTTTCAGCGTTCCGCCTGCGGTTCCTTCTGTTGCTCCGGATACAGTATAATCCTCGTTACCCAATGTCAGAAGAACATTTGCGTTTGTTTCCTGCGAATCGATGACATCCACTCTTACATTTCCCTTGTAATCCAGACGGGAGTCAATTGCATCCGTGAAGGATGCTCCCCTCTGTTCCGGCCTGGAATCTTCCATTCCGGATGGGATCTTCGTTGTGATGCTCCATGTATGGATCTCATAACGGTTGTTGCTGACCTTGGAGACCACTTTCTTTGGTGTTGCCACCAGGATACGTATCCTCTGTGCCTCGATGTTTTCTTCTTCTCTCGCCGATGCGGCTTTACCGGAAAGATTCAGTGTTTCAAAAGCAGCCAGCTGACAGTTCGGATACTGCATGGCATCAAAGCTGTAATGAATGTCCACGCTTCCAGAAGCTGTAAGATTTCCGCTTGTCGCTGCTCCGGAGATAAATGAGGTTTCCTTTGAACGGATTCCGGTATCAGTGAGGCTTCCATCCGCATTCACCTTCATCAGCTTTCCGGTTACTTCGTATACCTTGGATGGAGCGAGGTTTTCATAGATTACCTGATCGGTCAGGGTGACGTTGGTATCAAATGCCTTCGTATCATCCGCTGTCTGTACCGGTTTTCCGTTCTTATCCAGATCAAAGGCGATCATTTTCTCTCCGTCACCCGAGGCCTTATCTCCATTGACATCCTGGTACAGAATGGTGCTGATTTTCGGGAAGAAAACCATCTGCTCCGTATCATTCAGATCTTTGTGAGATGCAGCTTCTTTTCCATCGACAAAGATGGACTCTGTTGCCACCACGGTTTTTCCCGTCATGCCTGTCGCGTCGAACGTGAAGACGTTCTTCACTTCTCCGGTTTCGCTGGTTACATTCAGAGTTGTCGAAGCGGTTACCGTTTTTCCGTTAATGGTGAGCGGCTGTCCGGACTGTTTGTCGTACAGAGTTCCGGATATCGTGATCGTCTTTCCAATGTAGGAGTTAAGGTTCTTAATACTGACAGTATCTGTGAGTTTGACTTCCTTTTTTGCTTCTGTGTACTGCGACCCTTCCTCATCGCGAAGACTGGTGGACGGTACTGGAATCAGAGTATCGTTAACGTCCAGTGATGTATCAGATAGGCTGTTTCCTGTTTTCACGGAAACCAGTTTACCGCTGTCGTCGACTCTTGCCAGGACGACTGAGCCGTAGCTGGTTCCGTCGGATCCGGTGAATGAGGCGTTATTGTCATATCCGCTGGCGGCTTTGGTTTCCTGAATGGTAATTGTGCCGTAAGGGACCACTGTGTGTGTTCCGGAAGAATCAGTTACTGTGTACAGCGCATCACCACCAACCTTATAAGTATTGTCGAAAAGAACTCTGTATTTTTGTATATTTTGTCTCCACTTAGCCGCAAACACCCATGTTCTTGTTGCCTTCGCCGGGAGTTCCGCCTGGCTGGTGTAGTAATTGTTGTAGTACTTTACAGTAAATTCTGTTCCTTCCAGTGATGGTATATTCGCAGCAGCATTCGGCGTATTTTTATTGATCGTAATACCAATCGGGTCGGTTCCGGGCAGATCTGTTACACCTACTAGCACGGGTACACTTGCCGTACTTCCTTCTGTCACTGTTCCGGGATAAACTGTACTTGATAAATTGTACCCTTTGGGAGCCGTAATTTCCTTAATGTAATAGGTTCCAAGAGGCATTTGCAAGGTATTGGAATAACCATTTTCGTCGAGGGTAAAGGATTTTCCTGTACCCTGTGTACAAGCTGCATTTTTCCAAATTCCATACCAACCTCCCTTAAAGGAATAGCAGGGGTTTCCATTTGTGATTTCCGGATTGGAAGATGATTTATGGATACGGATATAACCATATTTCGGGGTATCCGTCACGTTTAATGTTAAAGGCTGATTCGTTGTGGATCCGGCAGTTACCTTTAATGGATAAACAGTTCCTGAGTATTCGTATCCTTTCGGAGCTGTAATTTCTCGGATGTAATAAGTTCCGGCTGGAAGTTCAACGGTATTGGAATAGCCATTTGCGTTTAGTGTAAACGACTTTCCTGTACCTTGTGTGCAGGCTGCATTTTTCCAAATTCCATAAAAACCACCTGAGAAGGAATAATTGGAATTTCCATCAGTCGCACCGGGATCCGAAGAAGATTTATGAATACGAACGTAACCATTCTGTACTGTAGGTTCATCTTCCGCTACTGCATAAACGATTACGGTTGTTCCAAGGAATCCAGCTGAACTGCTGCGAACTTTGTTTAAACCATATTCATACAGCCACTGCCGCCAGTTCTGGTTGGTAGCCTGTCCATTATTGTAATGAACAGAATTCCATGAAATAGAATCAGGAAGCCCTGATCCGTCATCAGCACGCATGTTTGTTAATTCTTTCCACGAACCATAGTATCCCGCTGTCGGAGTCTCCGGAAAGCTGTGTATCGGATAGGCAGTGCTTCCGTCCAACCCTATCGTATAAATACCAATCGCACCGACGACTCTGGCTTTTTTGGTTTTGGAACGTTTGGCAGCATCCTTCAAAGCGGCCTGTGCTGCTGTCTTATACAGGGTGCGGTAATCTGTTACATCGCCGTCGTTTACGGAACTCAGTGTGCCGCTGATTGCATGATGTTCAATCTGCTGTGTCCTGAAATTCGTAATATTGCTGTTTATAGCATTGTCGTTAGATACGTCGACACTTGTATTCTTTCCGCTGTCATGCCATACAAAGAAACCATGCACGTTTCCAATTGCTCCGCCTCCGGTTGCTCCTGAACTTCCGGATCCTCCATTGGCTGTTTTGATGTCATCGGATGTGCTATCCGTATTATCTTCATCCGTCTCACTGTTGTCTGCTGCGACAGTTGTAAAGACCGTTTTGTTATCTGCTGTAATCTTTCCTTCTTTTGAGCAGATACCCGAAAGTCTTGCGGCTGCTTCGGAAGTCGATGCGGCAGCCACATAATAATCAACGGTATCACCGTAGTTGGTATCCTTGATTTTCTTTCCTTCCGCATCTGCGGCGCCGGCGATTACGGCTTCGTTAATTCCGCCGGGGATATAATATTTGGCATTTTTGCCATTATTGCCCGCGGCGCCAATCACAACAATTCCGGCTTGAACCGCTTCTTTGACTGCCTTTTCGACCGCGGAAGTCTCTGCGGTTTTTGTTCCGGAAAGGGACAGATTGATCACACTTACCTTTCGTTCCATGGCATACTTGATGGCAGCTGTTACCGAAGACGGGGTGCCGTTTCCATTTGCGTCAAGAGCTTTGATCGAAAGGATTTCGGCATCTGGATTCTCTTCGGTGATATACCCCGCCATCCGTGTTCCGTGGCCATTGTCATCGGAAGCGTTGTCGCCAAGCATGGAAACCGCTTCTGTGACATTGCCTCCTTGGGATGCGCCGGTATCAATCAGGGCAATTGTTCCCTTTTTGACCGTGCCGGATGGCGCATCGGCAAGCTCTGTCAGAGGGTTGCTGTCCTCTGTCATCACGTGATCCTTTGTGACATCCGTGATGTCCGTATCTGCACTTGCGGCACTGAGACATGCGTTATCGATATTGACAAAATCCGCCGTTTCCAGATAACTGTCATAAGCCAGCTTCGCTGCTTTTTCGCTCGGATACTGAATCAGGTACAAACCGTCATACGAAGACAGGATATGATCCTGATCGTCCGCCACGACGGACGCGTCGTCTGTTCCGACCAGAAGGCGTGCAGACGAAAGATCGGATTTGTCCGTCACCGTATTCTCTGCCTCATCCGCGTTGTTCATAAGGATGGATGATCCCGATGCGGATGAAACGCTTTCGGAAGATGATTTTACTGATTCCTCCGCGAAGGTTGTCGCAGGAAAGCTTGTGACAGCCAGAGTGGCCGCAAGGATGATGTTCAGTGTTTTCTGAAATTTCCTCATTTTTTCTTCCTCCTGCGTGTAACAAACAAGATAATTCCAATGACACAAACCGAAGCGGCTGCCTGTATCATATAGAGGATCGGCAAAGTATCACCCGTCGGAGTTCCTCCGGTTTTGTGCACTGTCGGCGTCGGCTGCTTGTCTTTGCGGTTAACAAACTTTACCTCTGCCGGGACTTTCCGCACGATACGTCCGGACGCGCCCTCTGATGTGGTCTTGTATCCATCCTGGTTCGCTTCCACTTCGGTTACCTTGTAGTCCGAACCGCATGGAATCATCGTAATGATTGCAACTTCTCCGGATTTCAGCTGAATCTTGTCTCCGGTTTTGATCGTTCCTTTCGTTCCATTGGAAATCTTGTAGGGAACCGAAAGGTCCGCGTCCGTCGTCTTGAAGGTGACGACAAAGCTGAATCTCTGGTTTGTGTCTCCGGCACTGCCGGTTACATGCTTGCTGATTACAATGTCGCCTGCCGGCAGGGATTTTGGCTCCACTTTCAGCTCGTAATTCCAGAAGGTATGGTCGACATCCTCGCCGTCACTATAGGGCAGCTGGAACAGGAACGGGGCTGACGCATAATGTTCTGGTGCCGGAGAAGTCTCCATCCCAAGGTAAACCCCAGGCTCCATCCCGCTGATCGCGAGTTTTCCATCCTCTCCTGTCTTGCCGGTATAACTCGGCCCGATTTCCGGATGGTCCTTGTAATATGCCTGTACCTTTGCCGCAATGGTTTTTGCGTCCGTATTCTGATCGATTTCAAGATCCGGAATGATGGAAACGTACTGGTTTCCTACGGACGTGACGGTATCTGATCCGGATGCAGATGGTTTTTCCGCCTCTTCTTCCGGTCTGGTATCCGTCACAGAACTGGAGCTTACCGCTTCCGGCACGAGATTTTCAGATGCATTTAAGGCTGTGTCCGCGTCCGTTTTTGATCCGGAAACCGCGTCCGTGTCTTTGCTTGCGGAAGACTGTGAGAGGTGAGCCGCATCTGCTGCCGTGATCTGCATGTTCAGGTCCGCGATTTTGTAGAACGTAAATTCCGCGTCCGCAACCGGATCATTTTCATCTACGGTGTCCTGATAGTCGATGACAACCGTTCCTGTCTGTGCCGGATCCATGACGGATGACCGGCCGTCCGGATTCTCCGCCGCGCCAACGGGCACTGCCGATAATCCGAGAGCCGCGCAGCAGGACAGACAGAACAATTTTTTCAGAAATGTTCCTTTCATCCTTCGCTTTCTCCTTTCTTTTTCTTTTTCTTCAGGATGCACACGCATCCGATCGTTCCAAGGACAGCAGGAATCGAGAGTATCAGCGCCATTTTGATCCATGGAAGCTTGTCGTTATTCTTCAGGAGAATCGTTTCTCCTTCGGATTTGACAGGTATGTCCGGATAAGCCCGCTTCCCGGTGACAAGAAGCCTGTGATCGTTGATGCCGTAAGGCGTACAGGTGTACAGCGTAATGAGATCCTTCCCGCCTTTTACCTGCATGTAGGGATCACAGTCGCCCGGCAAAAGGACACGGATATCTTCCACCGTGTAGACATGTTCTTCGTCCAGAATGCGGATGTAGAACCTGCCGCCTTTTTCAAGCTTTGTCAGATCGGTGAAAATCCGGTTGCTGATGAGCCCCGTGTGTCCGGCAATCACCGCGTGGGTGCTTTTTCCGCCATAGGGAAGACTGGTCCCGTACATATGCCCGGTTTCGTATTCCAGCTCGCTGTCCTTTGTCCCATGCGCCACCGGAAGATAAACATTGATTTTCGGAATGATGATATATGCCATCTCGCCATCTTTCTGGTTCAGGATGGATTCGTATTCCGAATCCGTGGCATCCGCTCCTTGATAGCTGAAGATGCTTTCCTTCTGCTGCCTGGCGATTTTCTGGTTGTATGCTTTTATTTTTTCTTTCTCTTCCGCAATCTCTGACTTGCTCATGCCGTCAACCTCATTGCTGTAGCCGGTATACTTTGTTACCGCAGTCGCCAGATAGTACTCGTCAAGGATCAGGGGAGAAAGAAGTCCCGCGACTCCCGCGGCAAGAATCAGCCATACGGCAAGAAGCAGTATTTTTCGTTTCATCAGGGTGTCCTCTCTTCTTCTCTCTTTTCCTTCTGCAATCGGTTGATCCGGCAGGGCATTTTCCATGGCCCGCCGGACGCCGGATCGTGTCAGGACTTATACGTTTTTCTTTTTCTTTCTGGCAGCCAGAACAAGAACGCTGCCCGCGCCGACAACGACCAGAAGGGTTGCGCCATAAACCATTGCACGTCCCTCGCCGCCGGTCCGAAGGTTCAGGGACTCATAGTTCTCGACATTGAAGGAGGCAGTACCCTGCTTTACGGAGATTGCGGCGGTATTTCCGTCCGCGGTAATGGTGGTCTTGTCTGTATCCAGAGCGCCGGTTACGCCATGGTTGGAGTTGGAATCATCGGTCGGAACCGAAGTCAAGGCGATCGTCACCCTGGACTTCAGAAGCTCATGGCTCTTTGCGCCGCTCTCATCTTCTCTTCCCTCGGTTGCGGTCTCGGTCATGATGTAGTGCTCTTCATCGAGACCCTTGATGTACAGATTGCCGTCGGAGCCCGGATGTACGGTTGTCACAATGTTTTTCGCGTCGTCTGAGGTGCGGTCATACAGATGGTAGGTGCCGTCTCCCTCTTTGACGAACTGTACGTCGCTGTCCTTCACGTGGTTTTCATTGCCGCCTGCTCCGGTGCCTTCTCTCTTGAAAGTAAAGGAAACACGAGTCGGATCCTTCACCCCGTTTTTCTTCACATTCAGCTTGTAGGTATAAACGCCAACCTTGTTGCCCTTGATGGAATGATCGGTGTCCGTTTCGCCTCCGTTATCGGAAGTGTTCCAGGTCAGGGTCGGCTGGTTCTCTTCCTCCACCTGGTCGCCGACATGTGTGGTATCCTTGTTCAGAACGGAATCAAACAGGATCATGACCTGACTGTCCTCAGTAATCGCGTTCAGCTTCTCAAGTCCGGAATTGGTCAGAGCAACCGTAAACGAACTGTTTCCGTCAGCATCTTTTGCTCCCTGCGTCAGGGTGTAATCGGTATCTTTTGTCAGATCGACCGCGCTTCCGCTCTGAAGCTGGAAACTGTCATTGAGGGTGCCGTAATCGTTTATCTTCTCCGGGTTTGCGATACGGGGAACGATATAGATGCCGTTGATCTTGTCAAAGGTAAGGCCGTTGTCCATGGTATCGGTCTCGACAAATTTGGTGTACGCGTTGCCGTCCTGCAGCATCGGAGCTTCCGGAAGAAGGACCTGATGAACCGTTTCGCCGATTTCATAATCGCCGTGATCAATCAGTGTGTTCCTATCATCTTCCTTGATGATCCGCTTCGGGTTATTGATGGTCTGATTCTTCGGATAAACCGTGATATCATACTGCCATGCGGTACCCGCCGCGTTATTGCCGATCGTGGTTTGGTTAGTCATCGGGACGGAAACGAGAAGCGGGCTGGACTGGTTGGCAACGACCTCATCACGGGCGGTCTCTCCAACTGTCTTGTCCTGACCGGTTGCGCTCTGGTGTGGGTCCACGGTGATCTGGCCGCTCTTGTCGCTGTAAGTACCGCCGGCTGCGATCTGAGCTGCTGTTGACTGGTCATCTCCGGTCTGCGGATCATACCCTGAAATGTCGGTCTCGCATACGAGGTACAAGCCGAGCGGAAGATTATCCAGTACGATTTTTCCATTTGCGTCGGTTGTTCCGGTATAAATAGATTTTGCCTTGTTGCCGCGGTTGTTGATCACAAAATCATTCAGGGATTTCTCTCCGCCCTGCGCCGCATTGATGGTGACCATCACAGTCTGCATGGTTTCGGTGGTGTACGCCTGGGTATCGCTGCTTCCGTCCTGACGCTGTACAATCGGATCGGAACCGTTAGCTGCGACTGTTCCATCCTCGTCTGCAGCGGCGGTAAGCTTGTCCTTTGCCGCGGAATTCAGAATCAGGTTCTTGAAATCCTGGTCGAGGTTGTCGAAGTAAACGCCGGCGCCGTTCTTTGTGGTCAGGGTTTCGATGTCCGCTACCTTGATGGCGGAGAATTCCACTTCCTTCATCGGGGTCTGGGTGGAGCTTGTCGCTCCCTGTACTCCTTTGTTGTCGATAGTTTTGCCGTTGTTTTCCTTTACCTTGAAGATGGTGATGCTTCCGGTCTTCGAGGTGTCAATCGTTGACGCGGTGGTGATCGGGTTCGCGGAATCTGCAAAAGCCGGAGCCGCCATGGAGGATATAGCCATTGTGGCGGCCATGCTGACCGCTGCCAGATAAGTGATTCTGGGCTTTGGATTTCTTACGTTTCTCATCCCTTTTGTTCGGGGCGTTGTATCTTCTTTGCTTGCCCCTTCTCCTTTCTTCATTTTTGTTTGCTGCCGCGATGAATATTGCTGTCAATACAATTTACGGGCTTTTGGCCCGTATCACCCATCTTTTTTTGCGTTCAGTCATGTTTCCTCCTTTTTGCAGCGGGTAGAATGGTGAAAAAAATCTATGAGTATCGAAATCGTTGATCTTGAGAAATGGTTTTGGAATTGATTTATCCGTCAAAATGGTATAGAAATCAATTTATCCATAAAAATGATTTTGGAAAAGATTTATCCGTATGCTTTATGAGTGTATTGATATTTTCAGTGGATCCGTGTCCGGGATCTTTCTTTTCCGGCGGTACGTACCAGGATGCCGGCTGCTGTATTGTTTCCAGGTTGGTTTCTTTTCCGGTAATTACCAGACGGCGCGTCGTTCCTGCCATTCCGTCACAGGTGGAAAGAGAAACAAACCGTGCGTTTTTGTCCGGCTTTGGGGAATTTTCGTATCTGGTACTGCTCTTCAGCATGTTCTGCCAGTTCAGAAAAGAGGGGCTGTTTTCGAACGCATATGAATAAACCCGGGATCCGGCCTCTGTTGTCAGAACGGAGAAAAAAGTGTAGGTGCGTCTGGTACCGTTAGGCAGATACAGGCAGAAGGTGTGATCTCTGTATTCGGCATTGATATACCGGGAGTGAAATTTTCCAAACATCGATCCATCCGCCATGTTGTGACCATAGATGATGGAATTCCGGTCGCTTAAGTATCTGCTGTTTACAGAATCCAGAAGAATGCTGCCGCCGTAGTTATAGGTGTGGTCAGGAAGGGCGTGAAGGTATTCGCTGTTGTCATCGCCCTGAAGAACCGGATAACTGATGTCATCCAGCATCAGCCACGCGACAACATCCATGCCTTTGAACAATTCCCAGTCGATTGTGTCCGTATCTGACAGAGTCTTATTCCCGGATCCTATTGAGCTTTGATCTTTAGAAGGTGTGATGACCGCATCTTCCCGGATCTCCCGGTAGATTTTCGCGGATTTGTGGTACTCTGCCGCCTTCGGCAGGAGCTTATACAGACAGAAAACAAGGACAGCGAGGCAGATGAGGATGAGGATAATTCCCGGCGGGGAAAATTTTCTCTCCTGGGAAGTTCTTTTCCTGTGCGAAGTCCCCCTCTGTGAACGTGTGAATTCCGGCTCTTTCGAATACATAGATTTTCCTCCGGAGCAGATGAAGAATTGAGAAATAAACTGAGAAATGCAGATTTTGAAATGAAAATATCCTGTAACAGAAAGCAGGTTATAACAGAAATCAGGATGCAGCAAAAAAATCATGAGTAAATAAAAAATGACAAAGATATAGCTGAGTATTAGAAAACGGATAGGCTATAGAACAGAAATGATCAGAAAAAAGACGGACCTGCAGAAAAGATGTTTGGAAAAAATATTGTGAAATGAAATAAAGAAAAACTGATCAAAGCAGATGGTGCGGAAAATAAATACTGAAAAATGTGTGGTAAATATGAACTTTGAAGAAATGAAGTTAAGAATTGTCTGTGAATATATGCATTATAGCATAACAATTTCTGCCTGTAAATATAAATGAGACTAAATATATTTGATATCATTTTGCCGTTTTGAAAGATTTTTTCAAATTCACCACTTTTCACAAGGCACAAACCACAAGTCTGAACTATAGCCTTGAAAGGTTTTAAAACAGAGCTGAAAAATTTCAGCTCTGTCGGCTGCAGGCTTTTCCGGCTACATAACCGCTTGACCATGCCCATTGCAGATTATAGCCCCCGCACTCTCCGTCTACATCAACGGCCTCGCCGGTGAAATACAGTCCGGGGATCTTGCGGCATTCGAGATGATCCGTCAGTTCTTCCAAGGGAATTCCTCCGGAACAGATCTGTGCCTGCTTCAGGGATGCGGTTCCGGTGATGGTAACGACGTAATGCTTGATGCGCCGGGCAATATCCGGATAATCGTTCTGTCTGTTTTCTGAAGAAGCGTTTTTGGACGCGTGTCCGATTTTGCCGCTGAACAATGGGATGAGCTTGTCGGGAAGAAGGCCGATGAGAAGCTCCGAAAGGGGCGCTCCCGGCCGCAGTGCGGCTCTTTTTTCCAGGTCGGCGGCAAGATCATGTTCCGAGAGATCCGGCATGAAATCGAGCACTGCCCTCACCTTGCGTCCGCTGCTGATTCGCTCCGCCGCGTACCGGCTGACCTGAAATACGGGAATGCCGGAGATTCCAAAATCTGTGAGCTGGACTTCGCCGGTATCTGTCGCCACGCATTCCGAATCTGTCAGGATTGAAACAGAGGCGTGAACCCGGGTTCCTGCCCAGCGGTTCGTTACATCTTCGCGGATTCGGAGCGGTACAAGCGCAGGAAGAAACGGGACGGTGTCAAGGCCAAGATCGCAGGCAAATTGTATGGCATCACCGGAGGAACCGCGTACCGCAGACGCCGGGCTTCCCGTGGCGATGATTACGGAACCGGCCTCATAGATCCAGGTGGATGTGGAGACAAGAAAATGACCATTCCGGCAGTCTATCGCCGTCACCTGCTCTTTTGACTTGATCTTTACCCGGTATTTCTCCGCCTCCAGCAGGAGCAGACGAAGAACCTGAGATGCCTGTTCGGTGTAAGGATAAACCCAGCCATTCCGGTCAATTGTCTTCAGACCGATTCCGTGGAAAAAATCAAGCGTATCCCGGTTCGAGAAGGCTGTGAAAATGCGGCTGGTCAGACCGGAAGCTCCGCCCCGGTAGTGAGCGGGCGACAGATCCAGATTGGTCAGGTTGCATTTACCATTTCCGGTTGCCAGAAGCTTTCTGCCCGGCTTTTCATTCTGCTCGAGAACGGTTACCTTCCGCCCGCTTCGCGCGGCGGTGATGGCAGCCATGAGACCGGAGGGCCCGCCTCCGATTATGATGAGCTGTTCATCCATTGAAATCCTCTTTTCTGTTGCAGGTCTGCTGTTTTTATTCTGTATTGCACGGTAGTTTGTCGGATCTTCTGACAATCTGACGATAATTCGTCTTTTGGGAAAATGTTCTGTATCACATGGTGGTTTGCGGATCTTGTGACGCATATCCCGAATTTCGCGGATATGATTAGCACCGAAACTCTGCAGGCACTTACAGGCTCACAAGCCCCGCATCAATCACCTTCTGCAGGCTCATGATGATTCCCAGTTTACCGTGGGGCCAAGTGAGACCGCCCTGGAAGTAGACGGCGTAAGGCGGCTTGATCGGTCCGTCTGCCGAAAGCTCAATGGAGGAACCCTGTACAAAGGCTCCGGCGGCCATGATGACATCGGAATCATATCCCGGCATCGGCCAGGGTTCCGGAGTGACGTAGCTGTCTACCGGGGCAGCGGCCTGAATGCCCTGGCAAAAGGCGATGACGCCTTCCGGTTTTCCGAAGGTGACGGCCTGAATGATGTCGTGACGGTCTTCTGTCGCATTCGGAACCACAGGGAAGCCGAGCTTTTCATACACATTTGCGGCAAAAATCGCGCTCTTCAGCGCGCTTGCTGTGACTGTCGGGGCGAGGAAAAAGCCCTGATAGAAGGCAGGGTTGGTGCCGATGGAGGCGCCAACTTCTTTGCCCAGGCCAGGCGTGGTCAGACGGAAGGCGGCATTTGCCACACATTCTTTTTTTCCGACAATATATCCGCCGATGGGGGCAAGTCCGCCTCCCGGATTCTTGATCAGGGAACCGACCATCATGTCTGCTCCGACGTCCGTGGGTTCGATGCGTTCCACGAATTCTCCGTAGCAGTTGTCAACCATGCAGGTGACATCGGGGCGGATGGACTTGATGAAATGGATCAGATCGCCGATCTCCTTTACGGAGAAGGTATGCCGGGTCTGATACCCCTTCGAGCGCTGGATGGTGACAAGCTTTGTGCGTTCGTTCAGTGCGCTTCGGATGCCCTCGTAGTCGAAGGATTCGTCCGGGAGCAGATCCACCTGACGGTATGTGACGCCGTATTCCGCGAGGGAGCCCCGTGACGGGCGGATTCCGATGACCTCCTCCAGAGTATCATAGGGCTTTCCGACAGGGGACAGAAGCTCGTCTCCCGGTCGGAGATTTCCGGATAGGGCGATTCCGAGGGCATGGGTGCCGCAGGCAATCAGAGGGCGGACCAGTGCGTCCTCGGTGTGGAAGGTGGAGGCAAATACCTTTTCGAGCGTGTCCCTGCCCATGTCATTGTAGCCGTATCCTGTGGAGGGATAGAGGCAGGCTTCGCTGACACGGTTTTCCTGCATGGCGCGGATCACCTTAAGCTGATTATATTCTGCGGTTTCATCGATCTTCCGGAAACGTTCACGCAGAGAATCGGCGATCTCCGCGCAGAAAATTGCGGTTTTTTCGGCGATGCCGAAGCTTTCATACATCTTTATTTCTTCTTCTGTCATTCTTAACCTCTGTTTCTGATAATTAAAGTATCTGTTTGTCTTCGTTTAATTTTTCGCGCCACAGTGTCAGCATATAATTCAGGATGGCGTCATCCTCGTAGTTGAATTCATTCTTATTGATCCAGATGATGCCGCTCTCCCGCTTGAACCAGGTGATCTGGCGCTTTGCAAAGTGACGGGTGTCGCGCTTGATGATCTCCACCGCTTCGCTTAGCGTACATTTCCCGTCCAGATACGGAAACAGCTCTTTGTATCCGAGTCCCTTCATCGAGACATTGTTCTCCGTGAGGCCTCTTGCCTTCAGACTGCGAACCTCATCGACAAGGCCGGCCCCGATCATCTGATCCACTCTCCGGTCGATCCGGTCGTAGAGCCGTTTCCGCTCGTCATTCAGTACAAAATAAAGGTAGCAGTAAGGGGAATCCTTCGCCCGCTGCTCCTCGTTATGTCTGGATATCGGAGTGCCGGTCTGGTCATAAAATTCGAGAGCCCGGATGACACGCTTGAGATTGTTCGGATGAATCTCCCGTGCCGCCTCGGGATCCTTTTCTGCAAGGATAGCGTGAAGAGCCTGCGGACCTCTCTCTTCTGCCAGTTTCTCATACGCGGAACGGATGTCGGATTTCCCTTCGCTTTCGGAAAAATCGATGTCTCTCAGCACCGCCTGGATATAAAATCCGGTTCCACCGGTGATGATGGGAACCTGGCCGTTTTTCCAGATCTCCTGCATCGCGCGGAGGGCCATGGATTTGAAAAGAGCAACATTGAAATCCTCTTCGGGGTCCAGAACATCGATCAGGTAATGCGGAATTCCCTGTCTTTCTTCCGGCAGTATCTTTGCGGATCCGATGTCCATACCCCGGTAGACCTGCATGGAATCGGCGGAGATGACCGCTCCGTTTACCGCCGCTGCCAGCTTCAGGGAAAGGGCGGTTTTACCGACCGCCGTTGGACCGGTGAGTACAAGGACCGGCTTTTTCTTCAGCTTTCCGTAATCAAATGACATGGATGATTCTTTCCCTCTTATTATTAATGATTTATTTATCCTTGATCATAACTGCCAGATCACACAGATCTCCGGGATTCTTTTCGTGTATTGTGTCACTGGAATTTTCGGGATCCCAGTCGAATATCAAATCACACGATTTACCGGGAATCTATCAGCGTATCCTGTCACACGGTTCATGAGGAGCCTCACAGTGTGTCGGATTACGATGCACACCGGGGTTCGATGCGGCGTATCCAGTCACACGATACGCTTGAACTTTCTGTCCAGATCGTACTTTGTCATTTTGATGATTGTAGGACGGCCGTGCGGACAGTTATAGGGATTTTCCAGGGTCAGGAGTTCGTCGATCAGGGCATCCGCCTCCTTCAGGGACAGCATGCTGTTTCCCTTGACGGCTGCCTTACAGGACATGGAGGCAATTTTTTCCGGAATGCTTTCTGGAGCGGCGTCTCCGATCTCTGTCAGCTGATCAAGAATTTCCGTGAACAGGCGGTCGGACGCAATCGAATACAGATTATCCGGAACGGAATTGATCTTGAAGGAGTTTCCTCCGAAGGATTCAATTTCGAAACCGAGCTTTGCGAAAACGTCCAGGTTCTTCTCAAGAATTACCGCTTCTTTCGCACTCAGATTCACGACAATCGCCGGATACAGCATCTGGGCGTTGATTTTTTTCTCCCGGTAATTCTTCATCATCCGTTCATAATTGACTTTCTCGTGAGCGGCATGCTGATCGATGATGTAGAGAGCATCCTGATATTCGATGATCCAGTAGGTGTCGAAGATCTGACCGATGATTCGGAACTGCTTTCTGGAGCCGGGAGACAGAACTTTTTCCTTCGAGGTAAAGAAACTCATCTGCTCCGGTGCGGAAAAATCCTGTTTGCGGAGAGCAGCTGCCCCGGAGTTCGCCGCCGCAGGCTGTGCCACAGCAGTCTCATCAGCAATACCCGGCGTCGCAGGCTGTGCCGCAGCAGTCTCATCAGCAATACCCGGCGTCGCAGGCCGAGCCTCAGCAGTCCTATCGGCAGTACCCGACAGACAGGACAGCGCCTCGGGAGATTTTGCGTTGTCGGCGGTAGCTGACCTGTGGGATCCGCCGACCGGGTCCGTGTCCTGGCGGGGCGATGCGTCCGTATTCTTACGATCAGAAGTGTTCGTGCCGGAGACACCGTACGTAGGAATGTCCGTGCGGGGGGAACTTCGATAGTTCCCGTTCTCATCGCGGACCGATGACACGCCACCGGCTGCCGTGGGTGCCGCATTTTCCGCAGCATCCATCCGCCGGACGCGTTCAAAAGGCTCCGGCGCAGATTTCGAGAGAACCGGAAGCTTTCCCGGCCGGTCTGCGCTGCGCCGTGGTTCATGTCCAACCGGAACCTCGGGGATCCGCTCACGGTTCATGAGCGTATTTTGAATGGCCAGACAGAGCTGATGGTAGATGTCCTCCTGGCTGGAAAAACGAACCTCCATCTTCTGCGGGTGCACGTTCACATCCACCTTTTCTCCGTCGATATTCAGGTACAGCAGAGTGAAAGGATATTTGTGCTGCATGAGAAAGCCATGGTAGGCATCCTCGATTGACTTCGCCAGAAGACGGCTTTTCACATATCTTCCGTTTACAAAGTAATATTCATAGTTCCGGTTGCCGCGCGCTACATTCGGATTGCTGATGAATCCGTCGATTTGCATCAGGTCAGTCTGTGCGTGAATCGGGATCAGCTCTCTGGTGAGATCCCGGCCGAAAATCTGATAGACGATTTCCTTCAGATTTCCGTTTCCGCTGGTGTACAGACGGTTCTGTCCGTTCTGAATAAATTTGAACGAAATCTCCGGGTGAGACAGGGCAAGCTCTTCCACAAAGCTGCTGACATGATTTCCCTCCGACATGGGAGATTTCAGAAACTTCGCCCGGGCAGGGGTGTTGTAGAAGAGATTGCGGATGATGAAGGTGGTGCCCTCAGGCGCCCCGATCTCCTCATACTCCTTCTCCTCTCCGCCTTCGATCGTATAGCGGATACCGGTCAGTGCTTCCGGCGTTTTTGTGATGCATTCTACCTGCGCGACTGCTGCGATGCTTGATAATGCTTCGCCGCGAAATCCCAGAGATGATATGTTCGTGAGATCCTCCACCTTGCGGATTTTACTCGTCGCGTGGCGCAGAAAGGCTCTCCTGACCTGGTCGGCGGGGATGCCGGCTCCGTTGTCCGTGATCCGCATGAAGGTGGTTCCGCCGTCCCGGATTTCGATGGTGATGGCCGTAGAGGCGGCATCGATGGCGTTTTCCGTGAGCTCCTTGATGACGGAGGCAGGGCGCTCGACCACCTCTCCTGCGGCGATTTTGTCTATTGTAGCTTTATCCAGTAATTCGATTGATCTCATATGTGCTTACCAGCGGTTTTTCACCTCGTTCTGCAGATGGTTCAACATGTTCAGCGCGTCGAGCGGCGTCATGGTGGAGATGTCAATCTCCCGGATTTCATTGATGATCTTGTCGTTATCGGTCGTATCGAAGAGTGACATCTGCTGCATGTCGACCGTATCGTAATGGCGCGGCCTGCTTTTCTTTGCACGGGATTCCGTTAGATTCTTGATGGCTGCCGTGATGTCGGCGTCGGACAGCTGATCCAGAATTTCCTTTGCCCGCGCGAGGACAGCCTCGGGAACACCGGCGAGACGGGCAACCTGAATGCCATAGCTCTTGTCGGCACCTCCCTTTACGATTTTCCGGAGAAAAACGATGCCGTCTCCTTTTTCCTTCACGGCGACGCAGTAGTTGTTGACGCCCGCGATCTTTCCCTCCAGCTCGGTCAGCTCGTGGAAATGGGTCGCGAAGAGTGTCTTGGCTCCGATCTTTCTTGGATCGGCGACAAATTCGGTGATTGCCCAGGCCAGGGACAGCCCGTCAAAGGTGCTGGTCCCTCTGCCGATCTCATCGAGAATCAGAAGACTGTCGGAGGTCGCGTTCCGAAGAATGTTCGCGACCTCACTCATCTCCACCATGAAGGTGGATTGACCGCTTGCGAGGTCGTCCGAGGCCCCGACACGGGTAAAGATACGGTCCACAAGACCGATATTGGCTGATGAGGCAGGAACAAAGGAACCGATCTGCGCCATAAGAACGATCAGCGCGGTCTGGCGCATATAGGTGGATTTTCCGGCCATATTCGGTCCGGTGATGATCGCGACGCGGTGCTCCTGCTGATCCAGGTAGGTGTCGTTGGAGATGAACAGATCATCCGGAATCATTTTTTCAACGACTGGATGACGGCCGTCCCGGATATCAATCTTCCCGCCCTTGTTCAGTTTGGGCCGTACATATCTATTTCGTTCCGCCACATACGAGAAGGAACAGAAGACATCGAGGCATGCGATGGCCCTGGCGGTGCGCTGTACGCGGGCGACATTTTTTCCGATGGTGTCCCGGATCTCAGAAAAAAGCTCATATTCCAGGGAACCGAGCCGGTCCTCTGCTCCGGTGATCTGCTCCTCAATTTGACGGAGCTTGTCGGTGCTGTAGCGCTCGGAGCCGGTAAGGGTCTGTTTTCTCTGATAGTAGTCAGGAACCTTGTCCTTGAAGGAATTCGTTACCTCGATGCAATATCCGAATACCCTGCTGTATTTGACACGGAGAGTCCGGATTCCGGTCTTTTCCCGCTCCTCAGCCTCCAGATCGGACAGCCATTTCTGGCCGTCTTTTTTTGCTGCCCGGTATTTGTCCACCTGCTCATTATAGCCGTCCTTGATGATGCCTCCGTCCTTCATGGCCATCGGAGGATCATCGATGATGGCGTCGTCAATCGCGTGAAACAGATCCTCCAGGGGATCCAGATCATTCTGAACATTTTTCAGAAGATCCCCCTGAAATCCGGTCAGAAGCTGACGGATAAAAGGAAGCATCTGAAGGGAGGACTTGAAGGCGATCAGATCGCGGGGGTTGGCTGTCTGATAGGCGATGCGGCTGGACAGCCGTTCAAGGTCATAGACCGGCTGCAGATATTCACGGATTTCATCCCGGATCATCGGCATGTCTGTGAGCTCCTCCACGGCGGTCAGACGCTTTTCGATTTCATCTTTATTGATGAGCGGCTGTTCGATGATGCTTCTGAGCATTCGTGCGCCCATGGCGGTCTTGGTGCGGTCCAGAACGCCGAGAAGAGATCCCTTTTTCTGTTTTTCCCGAAGCGTCTCCACCAGTTCCAGATTTCTCCGGGTAGAGCTGTCGAGAAGCATAAAACGGTCGGAAAAATAAGGGGTGATGGAGGTCATCTGCTCCATGTTGTTCTTCTGCGTCTCATAAAGGTACTGGAACAGTGCACCGGCGGCGATTGTGCCGCAGCTGAAATCGTCAAGCCCCAGGCCCTTCAGGGAGGAAACATGGAAATGCTTCTTCAGTATTTTCTGGCAGGAATCATCATCAAAATAATAGTCATCGAGCGCGGAGACAGAGATCCGGAGTCTGGTTCTGAGATCCTCGAGATCGAGGCCGGACACCATCAGGCTCTGATTGCAGATGATTTCGGAAGGCATGAATTTCTGAATTTCATCCTTCAGCTTCTGCGCGGTGTCCGTCTCGGATACCAGGCACTGTCCGGTGGAAATGTCCGCGATGGACATGCCGTAGCGGTCGGAGGTACAGACGATACACATGAGATAATTGTTTCTGGTCTCGTCCAGCTCCTCCTGACTGATCACGGTGCCGGGAGTGACGACCCGGATAACCTCACGTTTTACCAGGCCCTTGGCCAGCTTCGGGTCTTCCACCTGTTCACAGATCGCGACTTTGTGACCCAGGGCAATCAGTTTTGTGATATAGGTATCCGCGGCGTGAAAGGGAATGCCGCACATTGGGGCCCGTTCCTCCAGACCGCATTCCTTTCCGGTCAACGTCAGTTCAAGTTCCTCTGACACCATTTTCGCGTCGTCATAGAACATTTCGTAGAAGTCGCCGACCCGGTAGAAAAGAACACAATCCTTATATTCTTCCTTTGTGGCCAGATAGTTCTGCATCATTGGTGACAATGCCATTTTCGATAGAAACCTCTCTTTCATCGGACGAACGTCCCTGCTGCATGGGCACGAACCAGCTGTAATAAAAAAGCTGATCTTACTGCTATAAAAATCGGTCCGGCAGTTATAAAAAGCTGATCCGGCAGGATATAAAAGTTGATCCGGCAGGATCTAAAAGTCGGTCCTGCAGTAATGTAGAGTCGTTTCGCCGTCTCAAACCGTTTCGATCCGGTGTCCCATATAATAGAAGCCGTGACATTCATCGAGATGAACGGTCACGATTTTTCCGATCAGACTGCCGTCACCGGGAAAATGTACGACGATATTGTTGTCCATGCGTCCGGTTACAAGGCTCTCATCCTGTTCGTTGACCTGCTCGACGAGAACGTCCTTGTCCTGACCGGTGAAGCGGGAGGTCTGTTCTCTTCCGGTTTTCTGAACCAGAGCGAGAAGACGGTCGAAACGGTCCTTTACGACATCCTCCGGTACCTGATCCTCCATGGAAGCAGCAGGTGTTCCGCTTCTCCTGGAATAAATAAAGGTAAAGGCACTGTCATAGCGGACCTTCTCCACGACATCCAGCGTTTCGAGAAAATCATCCTCGGTCTCGCCGGGGTATCCGACGATGATGTCGGTTGTCAGGGAAATATCCGGAATCGCCGCCCGGATGCGGTCAACGAGTGCCAGATAGGACTCCTTTGTGTAGCGGCGGTTCATGTCCTTCAGAATCTTTGTGCTTCCGGACTGCAGCGGAAGGTGAAGATGACGGCAGATCTTCGGATATTTCGCCATTACCTCAATCAGCTCGTCCGACAGATCCTTGGGATGCGAGGTCATGAAGCGGACCCGGTCAAGACCGTCAATCTGCACAACCTGCTCGAGGAGCCTGGCGAAGCTTACGGGATTCTCTAGGGTTTTGCCATAAGAATTGACATTCTGTCCCAGCAGCATCACTTCCCGGACACCATCTGCGACGAGTCCTTCGATTTCCTGTATGATTTCAATCGGTTCACGGCTCTTCTCCCTGCCACGTACGTACGGAACAATGCAGTAGCTGCAGAAGTTGTTGCAGCCGTACATGATATTTACACCGGATTTGAAGGGGTACTTCCGGTCAACGGGCAACTGCTCCATCATGCGGTCGGAGCTCTGCCGGATGTCGATGATCATCCGGTCCGGATGATCCAGAGCCTCGGAGATCAGTTCCGCAGCCTTATAGATATTGTGCGTACCGAAAATCAGATTCACGAAGCGGTAGCTTTCCTTCAGCTTCGTCACGACGTGATCCTCCTGCATCATGCAGCCGCACAGACCGATCATCATGTGCGGATTTTTCTTCTTATAGGAGTGAAGCTTTCCAAGTCTGCCGTATACTCTGGTGTTTGCATTTTCACGCACGGTACAGGTATTGTAGAGAACAAGGTCGGCATCCTCTGTCTCAACCTTTCTGTACCCGATTTCTTCCAGGATACCGCGAAGCTTTTCGGAATCCCTCGCGTTCATCTGGCATCCGAAGGTGACCACATTGAAGGTGAGCGGTCTTCCTGCTCTCTCGGAAATCTCCGCCAGTCTCCGGCGTGCTCTCTCGATAAAATAATACTGCCGGAAGGGCTCGTTTTCCGGCGCGGGTTTTCGGGTATCTATACTGCTGATGATCTGTTCATAACTCTGATTATTCAAAATTCTGTTTTCCTTTCCTGATTCACCGATATAGTTCGACTATCCGGAAGCTGCGAAGCACGGAGCAATCCGTAGCTTACACAGTTTGTGGCGCTCCGCCTTCGGGGCATGGGGGTTACTGTATAATTCGCTTTTCGGTTACAAGATATCGCGGGCAGATATCATGTGCGTCAAAGGGAACCGAGTCAAAGATCTGAAATTCAAATGTGACTGCCATAGTTGTATGCTGCGTATGCTCGGCCTGATATTTGTCGTAGTATCCGCCTCCGTATCCGATGCGATGCCGTTTTTCATCGAAGGCAACGCCCGGGATGATGAACAGCGCGTGCTCATCGTGATCCGCGTTCCGCACGATTCCCGGACAGTGGGTGATTGGCTCCAGAATGCCCATGATTCCGGGCTCAAGCTGCCCGAAGTATTCGATATAGTAGAAGTTCATGATGTCGCCGTTTACCTTCGGAACAGCGACCTTCTTGCCGTCGCTCCAACACTGTTCAATAAATTCACGCGTCATGACCTCGTGCTTGTGATCCATGTAGCAGAACACGGAGGAAGCATTTCGATAGGAATCATTCTGCGTGATCTGTTCAAAGATAGCGCGGCTTTTTTCCCTTATTTCCAGGTCGGAAGCTTCTCTTCTTCTGGAAAAAACAATTTTTCTGAGTGCTTTCTTGTCCATAGCTTATCCTCATCAGGTATCCATCTGTTCCAGGTAATCCAGGAGATAGAACTCGTCCTTCGGGTCTGCCAGAAAGAGAGTTCCGATCTGCTCTCCGCGGATAATTTCATGTATAATATGAAAATCCTCTCCGCTTGCGATGATCATGTCGCAGCCGCCCATCGTGGCGACCCTTGCGGCGGAAAGCTTTGTCGCCATCCCGCCGGTTCCGGCGTTGCTGCCTGTCGTGGATTTTCCCATATGCATCAGATTGTCGTCAATCCGGTCCACCACATCGATGAACTTCGCATTGGGATTCGTATGCGGATCATCGGTATACAGACCGTCGATGTCGGACAGCAGGATCAGAAGATCCGCGTGAATCATCGCTGCGACAACGGCTGACAGGTGATCATTGTCTCCGAAAACGGAAAGGGAGTCAATTTCATAGGTGGCAATGGTGTCGTTCTCGTTCACGACAGGGATGACGCCGGCCTTGAACATCTCCCGGAAGCAGTTTACCGTGTTGTATCGGTTCAGGGTATCGAGCATGGTATGCTTCGTCATCAGAATCTGTCCGCACACGTGATTATACTCGGAAAAAATCTTCTGGTAGATCATCATGAGCTTGGCCTGTCCGACAGCGGCGCAGGCCTGTTTCTGTGCGATGGTCTCGTCCTTCTTGCTGATTCCAAGCGTCCCGCGTCCAACCATGATGGCTCCTGAGGAGACGAGAACAACCTCTTTTCCCATGTTTACCAGATCGCAGATCTCCCGGATCAGAACCTCAACCTTGATGAGATCCAACCGCTGTGTCTCTCTGTGTGCCAGCGAGGAGGAGCCGATCTTGATTACAATTCTCTTTTTGTCCTTCAGTTTTTTTCTCACTTCTGCGCTAATACTCATCTCTGCTCTCCAATAAATGATATCCGAATCCATGTGGCAGCTGCGGGAGCTGCGAAGCAACGGAGCAGCTGGCTTGATACAGCTTGTGGCGCCACGCCCGCGGTGCCCAAAGCAATCCAGTCAGCGGATGAAACGGTCAGAAGGCCGGAGCAATCCATGCCTGATCCATGCTCCGGAAATATCCGCGGAACCGTTTCATGAACGGACTTCAGGATCCCGTGTGATTCCGAGCGCCTGAAGAACTGCCTCCTGCTTGTGCTCCATCACTGCCGCTTCCTCCGGAACCATGTGATCATATCCGAGAAGATGCAGCATGCTGTGAGCAATCAGGAAGGAAATCTCCCGTTTCAGTGAATGCCCGTATTCCTTCGCCTGTTCGTTTGCTCTTTCTACCGAAATTACAATATCCCCGAGAAGAAGCTCTCCGGTCTCCGGGTTGAAGGACCCCGCGGCAGTCTCATCATCCTCGAGACAGCTGTAATTCGCGGGGCTCTCCCAGTCCGTCATAGGAAAAGACAGGACGTCGGTTGCCCGGTCAATCTGCCGGAACTCCCTGTTCAGGCGGTGAATCTCATCATTATCCACAAAGGTCAGGTTAACCTCCGCCTCGTAGGGACAATTTTCGGAAGCAAGAACCTGCCGGATGACCTGCCTGGCAGTTTCCTCGCAGTCGGATGGAAGCTCATGATTCTGCTCATTTTCTAGATTTAATGTCATAATATCTGCACCTCTGAAACTTCTGCTGTCAATGAACAGCAGCTTTCTATTTCCGGGAAGAAGGCCGCACCTGTCTGGACCCATGGGTATCCCTGCGGGATCTGGCCGTATCCTTTTTCTCGTACTTTTCGTAGGCTTCTACAATCTTCTGAACCAGCGGATGACGGACGACATCTCTGCTGGTAAGTTCACAGAAGGAAATTCCCTCAACTTTACGGAGAACCTTTGCGGCAACATCGAGTCCGGAGGTTACGCCGGCGGCGAGATCTTTCTGGGTCATATCACCGGTGATGACGACCTTTGACCCGAAACCGATTCGCGTCAGAAACATCTTCATCTGCGCGGGGGTGGTATTCTGCGCTTCATCGAGAATGATGTAGGCGTCATCCAGTGTGCGGCCTCGCATATAGGCAAGGGGAGCCACCTCGATCAGGCCCTTCTCCATATTCTTCTGAAAGCTCTCGGCTCCCATGATCTGATAGAGAGCATCATAGAGAGGACGCAGATATGGGTCAATCTTACTTTGCAGGTCGCCCGGAAGAAAACCGAGCTTCTCACCCGCTTCAATAGCGGGACGGGTCAGGATAATCCTGCTCACCTCGTCGTTTCGAAAGGCAGTGATCGCCATCGCCATGGCCAGATAAGTTTTTCCTGTGCCGGCCGGGCCGATGCCGAAGGTGATCATGTGATTCCGGATGGCGTCCACGTACTGCTTCTGACCGACAGTCTTTGGCTTCACTGCCCTGCCGTTTATTGTGTGGCAGATCAGATCACTGTCCAGTTCCAGGACATCGGATTCTCTGGATTCCATCGCCATTGACAGCATGTAATTGATGTTCTGTTCAGTGATTTCGTTGCCGCGCGTGGAAAGCTCGATCAGATCCTCCAGCATGTGGCGGGCCGCCGCCACGTTTGAGGCGGGACCGACGATCTTCAGGGATCCGTCTCTGGACAGAAGGGTCACCCCAAGGGTTCGTTCTATTTTCTTTACATTCTGATCGAATTCCCCGTATACATTCTTCTCATGTTCTGCGGGAATTTCCAATTGTTCCTCAATAACTGCCAATTTATCATCCTCAGCTTAAATGTATGATTGTGCCCCTGCTTACAGGGCGTGTACGTTTCTGTAGAATCTCCCGGCGGAATGACTCTCTGGTGACAGAGAGAAGGTACCGGCGGAAAAATCTCCTTCTGACAGAGAAAAATTTCCGGCGGAGTGACTCTCTGGTGACAGAGAGAAGGTACCGGCGGAAAGACTTCCTCGTGAGAAAGCATCTCAGCGGTAAAAAATGAGAGAAAACCACAGCTGTGTGTGTTCATCGATATAGTACTCCATGCCGCAGGACTCGGCAAGCTTTGCAACGACGATGCCGTGGCCTTCAATGCAGGGGTGCATACGGTCGGGAAAACGGCATGGCTTCTCCGGATAGGTGCATTCCGGGCAGATGCTGCAGGAATCCCCGGAGAGGCGGTAGGTCTCCAGACCGGCTTTCCGCATTCTCTGCTCTACAAGACCGGTTGTCTGCTCATGGGAAAGCTTAGTCTGAAAAGACTCTGTGAGGTTCATGCTGTCCCGGACCTCGTGTACGGTGGAGAAGAAAAAAGCTCCCCGGTAAGCCATGCATCTTTCCCGGCATTCCGGAACGGTACCGACCGCCGGCGGACAGGACCAGCTGCTCCCATATCGCTTGCATTCCAGCCGGCAGACCGTCCGCACCTTTTCGGTAAACGGGATCTGTTCCGGTGTCAGAAAACCATATTCAAATACGGGAAGATCCTGAATCAAAGTTTCTATATGATTTTTAATATTTTCAAAATCTGTCATGGTATTTACAGCCTGCCCTTCCGGAGCTGATGCGCACACCGGTTGGTATATATGTCAACAGCGTGATTGCCGTTTGTTCTGCAGCCTGCCCTTTCGAAGCTGATACAAACACTGAACTCACTTGTGATACGGCTCATGATGCAGAATGCGGAAACTGCGGTAAATCTGCTCGAGAAGAATCATGCGCATCAGCTGATGCGGAAAGGTCATTTTTGAGAAGCTGAGCTTCCGGTCCGCTCTTTGCAGAACCTGTGGGGAGAGGCCCAGCGAGCCGCCAATCACAAATACTATATGACTAATTCCACGTACGGTCAATGAAGAAATCCGTTCGGAAAGCTCGACAGAATCCAGCATCTCCCCGTCGATGGCAAGCACGATCACAAAGGCATTGTCCGGGATGAGTTTCAGGAGGCGGTCTCCCTCCTTTTCCCGGATCGCGTCCTCTTCCGCCGCGGATGCGCCTTCGGGAGTTTTCTCATCAGCAGCCTCCAGGATCTGAAGCGTGCAGTAGCGGCTGAGCCGCTTACTGTACTCGGCGATTCCCGCCGTCAGATATTTTTCCTTGATTTTTCCGACACAGGCAATTGTAATTTTCATAAGGTATGTTCCTGAATAATTTGTATTTAAACCGCGGCAGATCAACGAGGCCGGTCATCTGCAGGATTCCGGGTGAAAAGGAAAAAATTACAGCGCCGGAAGTCCTGCGAACAGAGAACGTTTTCCAGAAGAAACGAAAACATCCCGGAGAACTCCGGGATGTTTCGAAACGAGATAAAACGCGCTTCGCGGACGTTGTCTCGATATCGCGACGATCGCGTAAATCAAAATCACTTTGCGGATTTGGATCTGATGAATTCGTCAATTCCCTTCGCGGCCGCTTTACCTGCGCCCATGGCAAGGATTACGGTCGCCGCGCCGGTAACCGCGTCGCCGCCGGCAAATACGCCTTCCTTGGTCGTCTGGCCGTTCTCCTCGCTTGCAATGATACATTTTCTCTTGTTCACGTCGAGTCCGACTGTGGTAGAGGAAATCAGAGGATTCGGAGATGTTCCAAGGGACATGATGACGGTATCACAGTCCATGTTGAACTCAGAACCCGGGATCTCAACCGGGCGGCGTCTGCCGGAAGCATCCGGCTCACCGAGCTCCATGCGGATGCATCGGATGGATTTCACCCAGCCGGTCTTCTCATCCGCGATGATTTCCACCGGATTTGTCAGAAGATCAAAGATAATGCCCTCTTCCTTCGCATGATGAACTTCCTCGCGACGTGCCGGAAGCTCCTCCTCGGAACGGCGGTATACAATGTGTACCTCGGCACCGAGACGCAGTGCGGTTCTGGCAGCATCCATGGCAACATTTCCTCCGCCCACAACGACTACCTTTTTGCCCCTGTGGATCGGAGTGTAGTAATCGTCGCGATACGCCTTCATGAGGTTATTCCGGGTGAGGTACTCGTTTGCGGAGAATACGCCGAGCGCGGTTTCACCCGGGATATTCATGAAACGCGGAAGTCCTGCGCCGGAACCAATAAATACAGCCTCAAAGCCATCTTCGCCGAGAAGCTCGTCGACCTTCTCGGATTTGCCGATAACGACATTTGTATCGATCTTGACGCCAAGACTCTTTACGTTCTCGACTTCCTTCTCAACGACCTTGTCCTTAGGAAGACGGAATTCCGGGATTCCATAGGCAAGAACGCCGCCGGCCTTATGAAGTGCCTCAAAGATCGTGACATCATAGCCGAGCTTTGCGAGATCTCCGGCACAGGTCAGACCCGAAGGACCGGCTCCGATAATCGCAACCTTGTGGCCGTTCTTCTCCTTCGCGGGAGTCGGCTTGATTCCATTCTCCTTTGCCCAGTCCGCCGTAAATCTCTCAAGCTTTCCGATGGAAACCGCCTCACCCTTGATTCCGCGGATACATCTCTCCTCACACTGTGTCTCCTGAGGGCATACACGTCCGCAGACAGCCGGAAGAGAACTGGATTCACTGATGACATCATAGGCGTGCCGGAAGTCACCGTCCTTTACGCCGCTGATAAATGCCGGAATACTAATATGAACAGGGCAGCCTTCTACACATCTGGGCTTCTTGCAGTTCAGGCATCTGGTAGCCTCAGCCATCGCCTCTTCCTGATTATATCCAAGGCAGACCTCATCGAAGTTAGTGGCACGAACCTTGGGATCCTGCTCTCTGACAGGAACTTTCTTCAGCATATCAACTTCCATCACTTGTCACCTCCGCACATTCCGCAGCCGCCGTGATGGGTATCACCCTCCTGAGCCTTCAGGATCGCACGGCCTTCCTCTGTCTGATACATTCTGTTTCTCTGCATGGCCTGATCAAAATCGATGAGATGGCCGTCAAACTCCGGTCCGTCTACACACGCGAATTTGACCTCTCCGCCGACCATGACACGGCAGGCGCCGCACATGCCGGTTCCGTCGACCATGATCGGATTCATGCTGACTACTGTGTGGATGCCGAATTCCTTCGTCAGTTTGCATACGAACTTCATCATGATCATCGGTCCGATTGCAACGCACCAGTCGTAGTGCTTGCCCTCTTTTTCGATCAGATCCTGAAGACATACGGTGACCATACCCTTGCGCTGATAGGAACCATCGTCTGTGGTGATGTAAAGGTTGCATACGGATTTGAATTCATCCTCAAGGATGACAAGATCTTTATTCTTGGCGCCGATAATGACATCCGCGGTCACGCCGTGCTCATGGAGCCATTTAACCTGCGGATATACCGGTGCGGTGCCGACACCGCCGGCGATGAAGACAATGCTTCTCTTCTTGAGCTCTTCAATCGGCGTGTCGATCAGATCGGACGGACGTCCGAGCGGTCCGACAAAATCTTCGAAGGAATCGCCTGCTGTAAGCTCGGCCATTCTCCGTGTGGAGTTTCCGATTGGCTGAAATACGATAGTAATCGTTCCGTTTTCCCGGTCGTAATCACAGATAGTCAGAGGAATACGCTCTCCTACTTCATCAACCTTGGCAATGATGAACTGCCCGGGCTGACAATGCTTTGCTACCATTGGCGCCTTAACTACCATACGGTAGATATTTGCGGCCAGGTTGTCTGCAGACAAAATCTTATACATGTTGTCCTCCTGATATAAAATATATTCGCGCAATTCAAGTATATCATGATTCTTCATATACAATGATATCGTGACCACGCATCCTCACGGAAAACAGAAGCTTTCCGTAATGATCGGTATTAGATCATCTGAATCGGGATGCATCCGGAACGCCGTCGAAATGCATCAGAAGCAGATTCTGTAATAGTTTACCATAAATCAGAAACTTTGTGGAACTTTTTTCATAATTTAGTGTATAAGCTCTTCGAAAACGCAGACAGGATCGTCACACGCGAAGCGTGTGTAAGAGACTGGATGCGATTTCGAAGGCAACAGGTATGAGCACGAAGTGACGCGCAAGCGGCACGAAAGTGCGCATACCTGTTGGATTGCGGGAGTGCGAAGCACGGAGCAATCCGCAGCTTATACAAATTGTGGGGCCCCGCATGCGGGGCATAGGTGTTAAGAGGAAAAGCTCTTTGAAAACGCAGACAGGCCGCCTGTCGCGAAGCGTGTGTAAGAGACTGGATGCGTTTTCGAAGGCAACAGGTATGAGCACGAAGTGACGCGCAAGCGGCACGAAAGTGCGCATACCTGTTGGATTGCGGGAGTGCGAAGCACGGAGCAATCCGCAGCCAGGCCGGCTCAGTTCGTGTTCTCTTCGGCAGCTTTATCGCTCTCCTTTCCGGTACTTTCAGAACCGGTCTGTTCCCTGTTCTCCGAGTTTGCGGAGGAGGTTGATGAAGAAGCTTCCGGAGTCGGTGTGGCAGTTGGTGTTGCCGCTTCCGTTGGTGTCGGTGTGGCTACCGTCTCCGAATTATAGACATTAGCCGGGTTGTAGGTGTTGCTTGCCTCCTGTGTCGGTGTGGCAGTCGGTGTCGGCGTTGCTGTCGGGGTAACAACTGAGTAAATATAGGTTGCGGATGCCACCTTTCCGAGTTTTCCGTCCTTGCTGCACAGCACCGCGTAGAAGATATGTTCCCCCTGACGCATACTCACTGGTTTGGTATACTTATTGCTGCTTTTGGTCGGTGTCTGGTCAAAGGCATAGTAACATGTATAACCATCCGGAACCGTAACCGTAATATGGGTGACATCAGTGTTTGTGTCATTGCCGGAGGAAGACGAAACCGATTCGGTGCTGCTGCTCTTCCCCTTCAGGTGCGTATAGGTACCTGATTCCGGTGTGATCTTCGGAGCGGAAGGGGTATCGAGCTCGATGCTGAATTCCTGGCTGGAAGTCTCACTGGTGAGCCCCTTGTCCGTGACAACGATTGCCTTGACCGTTGTGGTTCCCTCCTTCAGTTTAAAGGAGCCGGTATACCTGGAAGATGAGAGATCCGGCTTGGAATCATCCGTCGTGTAGTAGATGGTTCCGTTGTCAGAGGACTCGATCGTAATGGTCTGGATATCATTGTAGGTACCGCCTTCAGGGGTGATGGTCGGCGCCTTCGGAAGGTAATTCTCATATTTCGCCAGTACCTTCTTGTTTTTGCAGTTCTTCAGCAGGGTGCGTATCGCGTCCGAGTTCCTGTCGGCGGTATATAATTTGATCAGAAGATCATATGCTCTGGTATAGTCGCCGTTTCCGGAAATCAGCTTCTCCAGAACAGATTCTGCGTCACTGTTTTTCTTCTGGGCAGCATAGATTTCTGCCTCCAGATAAAGCCCGTCGTCATTGTCAGCGTCGATTTTCAGAGCCTTTGTGATATAAGACAGGGCATCGTCATAATCGCCGATTTCATAGGAGCTCTGTGCTTTTTCATACTGATAGGCAAAGGACCCGTGCTGTTTGCTGAGATGAAGCGATACCGATGTTATGATGACAGCGGCAACAGCCGCGGCAATCAGCACAATCAGCAGGAGGATCTTGCGGCGGATCTGCTGTTTACGTTTTTCGATCGCCTGTTCCCGTTCCATCTCTTCACGGCGTCTCTGTTCTTCATCCTCTTTTCTTTTTTTGTCTTCCTGAATCTTGCTTTCAATCGTGACATAGTCAGGCACGAGCTGTACCTCGTGTCCGCATACGGGGCAGATCAGTTCATCATCCGGAAATTGTGCGCCACAGTTTGTGCAAGTCCTCATTGATCAATTCTCCTCCAGGTAATTCTCAAATTGTTCCATCGACATCAAGACTTTGCGTGGTTTTGTTCCTTCTTCTTCTCCGACGACACCGGCATCACAGAGCTGATCCATGATCCTGGCAGCGCGGTTGAATCCGATCCGGAATGCCCGCTGAAGCATACCGATCGAAGCTTTATCCTTTTCAATAATCAGTTTTCCGGCATCCGTGAAATAGGAATCCGTGTCCATCGCGTCTCCGCTTGGACTGACAGATCCGGCGGCGTTTTTGTCGATTGCCTTCTGAATCTGCATCATGTTCTCCTGTGTAAAGTGCAGGACCTTGTGGTTCTCCTTTAAATAATTGACTACGTTTGCGATCTCTTCATCCGTCAGAAAAGCACCCTGAATACGGGCGGGCTTCTGGTAGCCCTGCGGGTAAAAGAGCATATCACCCTTTCCGAGAAGCTTCTCCGCGCCATTCATGTCAATGATTGTTCGGGAATCAACACCCGAGGTTACGGAAAGAGCAATTCTCGAAGGCATATTTGCCTTGATCAGTCCGGTAATGACATTGACGGAAGGACGCTGGGTCGCGATGATCAGATGAATGCCACAGGCACGGGCCAGCTGAGCCAGCCGGCAGATCGCATCCTCCACCTCATTCTGCGCGACCATCATAAGGTCCGCAAGCTCGTCCACAACGATTACGATACGGAACATCTTCTTCGGCTTTTTACCGTTTTCATCCGGCGGCATCGCTTCTACCTTTTCATTGTATCCCCTCAGATCGCGCACGCCCATCTCCGCGAACTTCTGGTAGCGGTCCGTCATCTCTGAGACGGCCCAGTTCAGAGCGCCCGCAGCCTTCTTCGGGTCTGTGACGACCGGGATCAACAGATGCGGTATCCCGTTGTATACGGAAAGCTCAACGACCTTCGGATCAATCATGATGAATTTCACCTCATCCGGTCTGGATTTGTAGAGGATGCTCATGATGAAGGTGTTGATACAGACCGATTTACCGGAACCGGTGGCTCCGGCGATCAGCAGGTGCGGCATCTTCGCGATGTCGGCGATAACCGGCTGTCCGGCGATGTCCTTTCCGACACAGATCGCGAGCTTTGATTTGGCTTTCTGGAAAGCCTCGGATTCCAGAAGCTCCCGCATGCTGACTGTAGTATTTGTCTTGTTCGGGACTTCGATTCCAATCGCGGCCTTGCCGGGAATCGGGGCTTCAATCCGCACATCGGTGGCGGCCAGGTTCAGTTTGATATCGTCCTGAAGACTCAGGATCTTGCTGACCTTCACGCCCATTTGCGGGGTCAGCTCATACTGTGTGACGGTCGGGCCACAGCTGATGTGGTTGATGGTGACTTCCACGCCGAAATTATGAAGTGTCTGCTGGAGCTTTGCGGCTGTCGCCTTAAGATGCTCGTTCGAGTCGCCTCTCTGATTGGGCTTCGGAGGATTGAGCAGATCAATGGGGGGAAAAACATATTCCTCCGCGATTTCTTCCTCTTGTTCCGGGACCTGGATTTCTTCTGCGCCGCCTGCGGAGGTCCTTGCCTTTCGGCCGCTCTTCTCTTGAGAGGTATTTATCTCCTCAGGTTCTGCGTGCTCTTCCGGATTTACGTGCTCCTTCAGAACTCCGTTCTCCTTCGAATGGGTCTTCTGTTCTGTCTGTTCTCTTTCGTTTTTGGCAGAACCGGTATCAACAGCCGTGCCGCGTGATGGTCTGCCCGCGGCTTCATCGAAATGGTTTTCCTGACCGGCGGATGGCAGAAGAGACTCTCCTTCCGGTGCGGAGGAAGCTTCCATTCTGCCTGTTCCATTGCTGATGATGTCATCCGGAATTGCCTCAGGTGTAATCAGAAAATCATCTTCCAGGTTATCTTCGTCTTCAATAATCTCCCCGGTCTCAGGATCAAAGGAATGGTCCGATTTATATCTGTCCTTGCTGCTGTTATTGCTGCTTTTATTGGTATTGTCATCTGTTTTACGGATGGCCTTGTTATTGGTTTTGCTGTCTCCGCTGACGGTATTGCTGCTGTCCGGCGTCTGAGCGGTCTGCAGTTCCGAGATGATCGGCGCAAGAGAAGCCGCGTCAATGGTTGTCTTTGATACGGGCGTAGATAGCTTCGCAGCGGAATCCGTATCTCTGTCAGGATGTGGAATCGTCTGAGGTTCGACACGGCGGGCCATACGGGTTGTCTCCTCGGCCGCAGCCTGTCGTTCTCTGGTCTTCATGCGAAGCGCCGCCTCCCGCTCCTTTTTCGCGATCGCCGCATCTCTTCTTTCCTGACGGATCAGCCGGCGCTCTTCTCTCTCCTGTTCACGAATGTCGCGGGTGTCATAGAGATAGTCGCTGCGGTCACGTATGAGCGAAAAAAGAGATTTTTGCGTAAGAAGAAGCGCAAAGATTACCAGCGCCAGGATCACAATGACATAGGCACCGATCATACCGAAGCCCTTTCCGAACAGCAGAACCAGTATTCCTCCGATGATTCCGCCTCCGGTGTGGTATCTGGAACACTCGCGGAAGATCTGCGCGGGTCCGGTACTCTTCTCATATCCGCTGAGGATCAGCTGCGCAAAAGCACAGATAAAGATATACAGTCCCGACAGCGAGATTACCCTTCGAGTGACATCCGGAGAAGCTGTGTTTGCCATCAGGAAAATCACCAGATAGAGAAGCAGAAAAGGAAAAATATATGCAGTGATTCCAAAAAGGCCGAATGCCAGCGATGCCAGAGCGGATCCGACCGGACCGGCGAGACCGATACAGGAAAGAAACAGAAGAATGCTGATGCCGAGAGTCAGGAGAATCCCGACGTCACGTCTGATTTCTGTTTCACGCTTCGCTTTGGCTTTCGTGGAATAACCGGATGTCCGGTATTGTGATGTGGACCCGCCGGATGTTCTTCCGGAGGAACGCCGTCTGGAGGAACCCGTTCCTGAAGTGCCCTTTCCAGAGGAACTTCTTCCGTACGCGCTTCCTCCGGAGGATCTGCCCGACGAAATGGAAGTTCTGGATGATTTCAGCTTCCCCGTCGCTGAAGTCTTCCGGACTCTGCTTTTTGCGGAAACGCCGGACGCGGTTTCCTGTCTCCCCTTACTACGTGCCAATGATTACACTCCTCTTATCATTTGTCTCAGTGCAGGTATGCAATGATGGATAATACGCCTGCCGCCAGACAATAAACTGCAAAAAAACGATTTAAATTTCTGTTCAATAACCGGATTGTATAACGGAGTACCAGGTATCCGGCCGCTGCAGCGACAAGTATCCCTGCGATACACGGTCCAATGCCGACGGTCTTCCCGACAGATACCGGCGAAGGTCCCTCAAGAATCAGTCCTCCCAGAATCGACGGAATGCTGATCAGCATGGCATACCGGATCGTGTATTTTCTGGAAAAACCAGCGAGACTGCATCCTGCCATGATCATGCCGATTCTGGACACCCCGGGAACCGCTGATATTCCCTGAAATGCGCCGATGATTAAGGCGTCGGAATACTTCGTGCCTTTCGGTTTCTTCTTCCGGTCATCCGAGAACGAGGATACCATCAGCATCAGTGCGGTAACCATAAATCCCATGGCGGTGATCAGAAGATTCCGGGCGCCGATTTCGGCGAAACGACGAAGAATCAGGGCAATCAGAAATGTCGGAATCATGGAAACCGCCATATACACCACAAGTCTGCGGTAAGCGGATTTCAGCATCGGACGGTATTCTCCATCCTCCGGATGTCCAAAGTTTTGCACATAGGTGATCAGATTGAATATGCCGTCCCGGATGAGACCGGTGAGCGCGTTCCACAGACGGAGAAGATCATCCTTCAGAACGAGGCACACCGCTGCCAGAGTTCCGATATGCATCAGCGTCAGAAACTTCAGCGAAAGCCCGGTGCTGATTCCCATAAAACTGCCGGCCAGCACCAGATGTCCGGAGCTGCTGACAGGAAGAAAGGATGCAATACCCTGAATGCACCCCAGAATCATCGCCTGTAGAATAGACATCGTTTACTCCTTATTTGTTCAGAGTTATAAGAAACCGGTCCGAAAAATATCTGCAGGTCGGGACCGGTTTGTGATCATATCAGTTCAATTACTCCTCGTCGAGCTCTCCGTCGAGGTTGGTGTACACATTCTGAACGTCATCGCTTTCATCCAGAAGATCCAGAATCCTCTGAAGCATCTTGCGGTCATTCTCATCCGTCAGCGCAGTCTTTGTCTGCGGAAGCATGACGACATCTGCCTCAGACATGACAATGCCCTTTTTCTCGAGAGCTTCCCGAACCGCAGAGAAATCATTCGGAGCAGTCAGGATCTCATAGTAATCTTCCTCTTCATTGAAATCTTCCGCGCCGCAGTCAAGAGCGAGCATCATAAGATCATCTGCGGAACCATCATAATCCTCTTTGCTGACGATGATCTGTCCCTTCTCATCAAACATAAAGGAAACACATCCGGGTGTTCCGACATTTCCGTTTCCCTTTGAAAATGCGCTTCTGACATCTGCTGCCGTGCGGTTCTTATTGTCTGTAAGTGTCTGGACGATTACGGCAACTCCGCCGGGACCGTAGCCTTCATAGGTGATGTGCTCATAGTTGTCCGCGTTCGCGGCACCTGCAGCCTTTTCAATACCGCGCTTAATGGTATCGTTCGGCATGTTGTTGGCCTTGGCTTTTGCGATTACATCACGAAGCTTGCTGTTGTTGTCCGGATCCGGTCCGCCCTCTTTCACGGCAATCACGATTTCACGGCCGATGATGGTAAAAATCTTACCCTTAGCCGCGTCGTTCTTCTCCTTCTTGTGCTTGATGTTCGCAAACTTTGAATGTCCTGACATAAAATTTCACTCCTCATTAAATTGTAAATAGTATATGAATTCAGCGCCGGATACGGTAACCGGCCATGCTGTATACAACACCACAAGCTGTATACAAAGTCCGGCGGTTTTCATAACTCGCGCTAATTTTAACATTACTTTAAAAATATATCACTGAATGGATGGATCGTCAACCGGCTGCAAAGAGAGTCAAGGCGGCTGCAAAGAGAGTCAAATCGGCTCAAAGCAGATACAAAGAGAGTCAAAGCAGCAAAGAAGCAGAAAATTTCAGAGCTCTGTCTCCCTTTGAGGTGACAGCGGAAAAGGCGCGGCGCCGGTTCATCAGAGAAATTCGTGGATGAATTCGAGAATGTTTCCGGCAGTCGCGGAGGCCTCTGAATATTTCTCGGATGCCCGCTCTCCGCATTTTCCGTGAATGTAGACTCCGAGTGCGGCAGCGACACCGGTATAATCTCCGTGCTGCGCGGTCAGACCGGCAATGATTCCGGTCAGGACATCTCCGCTCCCGGCTGTGGAAAGTGCGCTGTTGCCGGACCGGTTCAGGAAGCAGCTGCCATTCGGGAGCGCTGTGATGGTTGCGGCGTCCTTCAGAACCACCGTGTTGCGGACCTCCTCGGCAGCATGCCTTGCGATGCTGACGGCAGATGACTTGATATCCGAAGGCGCGATGCCGGTCAGACGGCTCATTTCACCAACGTGTGGTGTGAAAACGGAGGGAAAGCGGATTTCCCGAAGGAGGTCGCTGTGCGCCGCGATGAGATTCAGCGCGTCAGCGTCAAAAACTGCAGGTATTTTTCTTTCCTGATTCAGACGAAGGAATTCCCGCATAAGAGAAAGCGCCGTATCGCCGGTTCCAAGTCCGGGACCGATCAGTACAGTATCCGCCCATTTCATATCCGCTGCAAGCTGTGGAAAGTCTTTTGCACCATCCCGGTATGTGGAAATGAGAGCTTCCGGGAACATTGCGCAGATCGGAGTGCGGTTATTTTCTTCTGTAAAGATTTTCACCATTCCGACACCGGTCAGAAGTGCGGCCTTTGCGGAAAGATATGCCGCCCCGCAGATATTCCGTGATCCGGCGATGACGAGGATCTTCCGGAAGGTTCCCTTGTTGCCGGATTCATCACGCTTCGGGAGATAATCAAGATCACTGTGTTCGATGGTATACAGCTGGCAGGCTTTTGTGATCTTTCTGGAAAGCGGAATACCGATTTGCTTTACCTTGACCTTTCCGGCACAGGCTGCTCCGGGATAGATGTAGAGCCCGGCCTTTCCGGTTGTGAAGGTGACGGTGAGATCCGCCCGGACAGCCGTCCCCATGATCATGCCGGAGTCGGTGTTGACACCGGACGGCATATCGACAGCGGCGACAGGAAGCTCGGAATGATTGATCCGGTCAATGAGTTCGGCATAGATTCCGGTGATGTCACGCTTGAGCCCGATTCCGAAGAGAGCGTCTATGATAAGAGAATAATCCTCCGGATGGAAATCCGCCAGCTCCTCGCCAGGCATCCTGCGTGCGCGGATGACCGGAATCGGAAAACCCTCGATGATATGAAGCTGCTGTTTCAGCTGTTCGCTGAATTTTTCCTCCGGTCCGGCAAGAAAAACCGTGCAGCTGTATCCCTCCTCGCAGAGAATGCGGGCAACGGCGACTCCGTCTCCGCCGTTGTTTCCCGTTCCGCAGACGACGAGGACCCGATCCATATCATACTGCCGTTTTTCAATTTCTGATGCACAGGCAAGTGCCGCCCGCTCCATGAGGACCATGGAAGGCATCCCCGCCGCGACAGCGCTTCGGTCTGCGTCCTGATGCTGCCTTGCACTCAAGATCAGTTTCATTCTGTATCCTCCCTTTCTGCTGAAGGACAGCGCAATTCATGAGATCCAATAACCGTTCTCTTCTCTGCCCCAATTTATGTGATCCGATAATGTTTCTCTTTTCTGTTCCAAAAAGAGCCCCCATCTACGCGAGGGGCTCTTGTATCGTCTTGTATCGGCAGGTGTCTACTTCTCTTCGAGTGTCTTGAGGTTGTAGGACAGCCGCATCAGACTTTCGGACAGATGAACATTCTGAACAGCCACATTCTTCGGCACCACAAGGTTCAGATCGGTGTGCGCAAAATTCCAGATGGCGTGAATGCCGTTTTCGATCAACATCTTGCTCACCTCAATGGCATACTCCTTCGGAAGTGTCAGCGTCGCGATTTCGACATCATTCTCCCGGAGAAAGGCCGGAATCTCGTCCGTCATACGGATTGGAACACCCCGGATGACCTTGCCCTTCAATTCGGGATTATTGTCGAAGAGCCCGATGATACGGAAACTGTTCTTCTCAAAGTTCGTGTAATTCGCGAGAGCCTGTCCCAGATGCCCGACACCGATAATAATAATATTGTGTATGCGGTCCAGTCCGAGAATTTTGGCAATCTCCTCCCGAAGATACTGCACATTATAACCGTAGCCCTGCTGCCCGAAACCGCCGAAATTATTCAGATCCTGCCGGATCTGAGAGGCGGTCACCTTCATCTGCTGACTGAGTTCACCGGAAGAAATCCGCTCAACGCCGGCCTCCTGCAGTTCACCGAGATACCGGTAATAACGGGGCAGCCTCTTGATAACGGCTTTCGAAATCTCTTTCTGACTCATATAAGAAAACCTCCTTGAAGCTACTACCATTATATGTAATTGTCTAATTTTTGTCAAAGTATTTCTCTTTTTCCTGCCGCCCTTGCTTTGTCGTTTTTTTTCGGTATAATTGGAAGGTAAATGCTCCGCCAGAGAGGCGGCGGGACGCAAACAGGAAAAGCAACGAATGTGTGAGGTGGACAGATATGATTCTCTCCTGTCAGAATATCAGCAAGACATTTGGATCAGAGGAAATCCTAAAGGATATTTCCTTTCATATTGAAGAAAGGGACAAGGCCGCTCTGATCGGTGTGAACGGAGCGGGCAAATCGACGCTGCTCCGGATCATTACCGGGGCTCTCAGCCCGGACACCGGAGAAGTCACCGTCACGCACGGCAAGACCATGGGATATCTGACGCAGTATCAGGACATGGAATCAGACGAGACGATCTATCAGGAGGTCCGGAAGGCAAAGCAGGACATCCTTGATATGGAGCAGCGCCTGCGGGAGATGGAGCGCCGGATGGACACAGTCACCGGCGAAGAGGCCGTTTCGCTGATGAATCGCTATACAGAGCTGATGCATGAGTTTGAGCTCCAGAACGGATATGCGGCGGAGAGCGAGATCACAGGCGTCCTGAAGGGACTCGGATTTGAGGAAAAAGATTTTGACCGCCGTCTGGGCTCCCTCTCCGGAGGTCAGAAGACACGGGTCGTTCTGGGAAAGCTCCTGCTGACAAAGCCGGATATCCTGCTTCTCGATGAGCCGACCAACCACCTGGATCTCTCCTCCATCGAGTGGCTGGAGAATTTTCTCATCAATTATCCGGGAACCGTGCTCATCGTCTCTCATGACCGGTATTTCCTGAACCGCATCGTCACGCGGGTTATCGAGATCGAAAACGGCAGATCGATGAGCTTCGAGGGAAATTATAACGAATACAGCCGGAAGAAATCGATCGTGCGCAAGGCGCAGTACAACGCGTGGGCGAAGCAGCAGGCTGAAATCCGTCATCAGGAAGCGGTCATCACGAAGCTGAAGCAGTTTAACCGGGAGAAGTCCATCAAGCGCGCGGAATCCAGAGAAAAAATGCTCGATAAAATGGAGGTACTGGAAAAACCGCAGGAAGTCAGCGCGGATATGCGCATTGAGCTGAAGCCGAGGACGGAAAGCGGCAAGGATGTGCTCACTGTGACCGGTCTGTCCAAGTCTTTTCCGGGACTCCTTCTCTTCCGGAATCAGTCCTTTGAGATCAAGCGTGGAGAACGGGTCGCAATCATCGGTGACAACGGAACCGGAAAGTCCACGATTCTGAAGATGATCAACGGCCTTCTGACACCGGATGAGGGAAAAATCGCACTCGGTTCCAAGGTCCATATCGGGTATTACGATCAGGAGCAGCAGCTGCTTGACCCGGAGAAGACGATCTTTCAGCAGATCGCAGACGACTACCCCTCTCTGACCGAAACAGAGATCCGCAATGTCCTCGCTGCCTTCCTGTTTACCGGCGATGATGTGTACAAAAAGATCTCTTCGATCAGTGGCGGCGAGCGCGGGCGTGTGTCCCTGGCCAGACTGATGCTCTCGGAGGCAAATTTTCTGATTCTGGACGAGCCGACGAACCACCTGGACATCATCTCCAAGGAGATACTGGAAGATGCCCTGAATGAGTATACCGGAACGGTGCTCTATGTGAGCCACGACCGTTATTTCATCAATCAGACGGCGACCCGCATTCTGGAGCTGACCAATCATACTCTGGTCAACTATATCGGCAACTACGATTATTACATGGAGAAAAAAGAAGAGCTGACGCGTGCCTATGCCTCCTCTCCCGCGTCTGACGGCGCGGGCGGAAAGAATTCCGGCGCGGCAGGGACAGCGTCTCTCTCCTCTTCCGGCTCCGAATCAGGAGTCTGCGGATCAGCGCCAGCCGGACAGACCGCCGCAGATGGAAATCCTGCGGCAGCCACGGATTCCTCCGGCTCCGGAAAACTGGACTGGAAAGCACAGAAGGAAGAACAGGCGAGACTTCGAAAAAAGGAAAACCGGATCCGTAAAATTGAAGAGGAAATCGAGAAACTGGAGGCGAGGAACAAGGAAATCGACGAAGAATTTCTGAAACCGGAGACCGGAACGGACCTGCAGAAATGCCAGGAACTCGCGAAGGAACAGAACGCGAACAACGACAGGCTTCAGGAACTCTATGAAGACTGGGAGACAGCTTCCGACGAAGAATGACCGGAACGAATTAATTCTATAATGGCCGGAATGAAAATATGATTGCAAAATACAGGAACAGCCGCTGTGCAGAGCTATGCACAGCGGCTGTTCCTGTATTTTCCGTGTAAGTATTTACAGCATGGAGTCCAGTGTGTCGCGGATGGCGAGGATGAAATCCTCAGAATTCAGCGTCTTCACATTCGGAAGTGTTGTGATTCTCGCGAGATCTCCGGTCATTTTTCCGGACTCAATGGTGGTGATGGTTGCCTTCTCAAGCTTATCCGCAAAATCAACAAGCTCCGGGAGCTTGTCCAGCTCTCCCCGTTTGCGAAGAGCGCCGCTCCATGCGAAGATAGTGGCTACGGAGTTCGTCGAAGTCTCCTCGCCGCGCAGATGCTTGTAATAATGTCTCTGAACGGTTCCGTGAGCAGCCTCGTACTCAAAATATCCGTGCGGGGATACCAGAACAGAGGTCATCATCGCGAGGGAACCGAAGGCGGAGGACAGCATATCACTCATGACATCTCCGTCGTAGTTTTTGCAGGCCCAGATGAATCCGCCCTCCGATTTCATGATTCGGGCAACCGCGTCATCGATCAGTGTATAGAAGTAGGTGATGCCGCAGGCCTCGAATTTTTCCTTGTAGTCGTTGTCATAGATCTCCTGGAAGATATCCTTGAAGCGGTGATCATAGGTCTTGGAAATCGTGTCCTTTGTGGCAAACCAGAGATCTTCCTTTCTGGAGAGGGCATAATCAAAGCAGCTTCTGGCAAAGCTTGTGATGGAATCATCCAGGTTATGTGTGCCCTGTACGACACCCGGTCCGTCAAATTTGTGAACCAGCTCTGTCTTCGTGATTTCTCCGTCGTCGGAGGTATACACCAGTTCAACCTTACCTGCCTTCGGAACACGAATCTCTACGTTGCGGTAGACATCTCCGTAAGCGTGACGGGCGATGGTGATCGGCTTTTTCCAGCAGCGGACTACCGGTTCAATTCCCTTTACGATAATCGGTGTGCGGAACACGGTGCCGTCCAGCATAGCACGGATGGTTCCGTTCGGGCTCTTCCACATCTCCTTGAGATTGTATTCCTTCACGCGCGCGGCATTTGGCGTGATGGTCGCGCATTTTACGGCAACGCCGTATTTTTTTGTCGCCTCGGCGGAATCTCTGGTGACCTGGTCGTTCGTCTCATCGCGGTGCTTCAGCCCGAGGTCATAGTACTCGGTCTTGAGATCGATATACGGAGTGAGCAGATCATCTTTGATCATCTGCCACAGGATCCGGGTCATCTCATCTCCGTTCATTTCAACGAGAGGCGTCTTCATCTGAATTTTTCCCATTATTCTGTACCTGCCTTCTATTTCGGATTCTTTCGCGATATTCTGCGGTCTGTCCCGGAATCATTGTCCGTGAAGATTCCTGACGGATCCTTCGTTATTACATGGACTTGATACGATCAATCGCCTCCACGGTCTTCTCATAGGTACCGAATGCCGTCAGGCGGAAGAAGTGTTCGCCGCTCGGGCCGAATCCGGAACCGGGTGTTCCGACGACATGAACATCTTCGAGAAGATGATCGAAGAAATCCCAGGAGGTCATGTGATCCGGGGTCTTGAGCCAGATGTACGGAGCGTTCACTCCGCCGTATACGGTGTATCCGGCATCCTTCAGTCCGTCATAGATGACACGGGCGTTCTTCTGATAGTAGCTCACCTGCGCGCGGATTTCCTTCTGCCCTTCCGGTGTGAAGACGACTGCGCCGGCCTTCTGAATGATGTAGGGAGCGCCGTTGTACTTGGTGCCGTGGCGTCTTGCCCAGAGATCGTGGAGAGAAACGCCGTCCGCGTCACGGAGATCCTTCGGAACAACGGTGAAGCCGAGACGTACGCCGGTGAAACCGGCATTTTTGGAAAAGCTGCGGATTTCGATGGCACAGGTCCTTGCTCCCTCACACTCATAGATCGAATGGGGAACATCCTTCTCTGTAATGTATGCCTCATAGGCGGCGTCGTAGAGGATGACGGCTCCGATCCGATTCGCGTAATCCACCCACTCCTGAAGCTGAGCCTTGCTGATGGTCATTCCGGTGGGATTGTTCGGATAGCAGAGGTAGATGATATCCGGATTTTCCTTCGGAAATTCCGGTGTGAAATTGTTGGCTTCGGTACAGGGCATATAGATGAAATTGGAGTATCTCTGCTCGGAAGGAATCCATTCGCCGGAGCGGCCTGCCATGACGTTTGAATCCACGTATACCGGGTATACCGGGTCGCAGACGGCAACCTTCGCGTCCTCACTGAAAATCTCCTGAATATTGCCGGAATCGCTCTTGGCTCCGTCCGACACAAAGATTTCATCCGCGCTGATCTCGCATCCTCTTCCCTTGTACTCATCAGCAATCGCGTCCCGGAGGAAAGCATATCCGAGATCCGGAGCGTAACCGTGGAAGGTCTCCTTTTTGCCCATTTCATCTACAGCCTTGTGAAGTTCGTCGATAATGACCGGAGCAAGCGGTTGTGTGACATCGCCGATCCCGAGACGGATAATATTCGCATCCGGGTTGGCCTCGGTATAAGCTGCGACCTTCTTCGCGATGGTGGAAAAAAGATAGCTTCCCTGAAGTCGGAGGTAATTCTGATTTGCTTTAAACATCGGTTATTTCTCCTCTCTGTATTTTAATGCGGCTGCTACAAATCCGCGGAACAGCGGATGCGGGCGGTTTGGACGGCTCTTGAACTCAGGATGTGCCTGGGTTCCGATATAGAACGGATGATCCTCTTTCTTAAGCTCGATCATTTCCACAATGTGGCCGTCCGGCGAAATACCGGAGAGCACCATGCCGGCGTCCGTGAGCGGCTTGCGGTAGTCGTTATTGACCTCATATCTGTGTCTGTGACGCTCGTGAATCAGGCTGGATCCATACAGCTCTCTCGCAATGGTGCCTTCCTTCAGCTCACAGGGGTAGGAACCGAGTCTTAAGGTGCCGCCAAGATCTGTGACATCATTCTGGTCGGGCATCAGGGCAATCACCGGATGCATGGTGTCGGGATCAAGCTCAATGCTGTGGGCGTCGTGATATCCGCACATATTCCTTGCGTATTCGATAATCGCAACCTGCATTCCGAGACAGAGACCGAGGTATGGAATCTTGTGTGTCCGTGCATACTCTGCGGCAGCAATCATTCCGTCAACGCCTCTGCCGCCGAAACCGCCGGGAACAATGACGCCGTCTACATCGCCAAGAACCTCAGCCACATTGTCCCGGTTCAGTTTCTCGGAGTCGACCCAGGTCAGATCTACCTCCGCGCTGTTCTTGATTCCGCCGTGCTTTAATGCCTCGACAACGCTCAGATAAGCGTCATGAAGGGCAATGTACTTCCCGACGAGAGCGATGGTGACGTGGTGCTTCAGATTCCGGAGGGACTCTACCATATCGGTCCAGTCGGAGAGATCCGGCTCCGGGTCTGAGAGATGCAGACATTCAAGTACAACGTCGGCCAGATTTTCCTTCTCCATGGCAAGCGGTGCCTCATAGAGATATTCCACATCCAGATTCTGAAGAACATGGCTGCTCGGAACGTTACAGAACAGGGCAATCTTGTCCTTGAGACTCTGACTGAGCGGGTACTCGGAACGGCATACCAGAATATCCGGCATGATTCCGATGCTCTGCAGAGCCTTTACAGAAGTCTGCGTCGGCTTGGTCTTCAGCTCTCCGGAAGCCTTCAGATAAGGAATCAGGGTGACATGGATCATGATGGCGTTTTCATGGCCGATATCATGCTGGAACTGACGGATCGCTTCAAGGAAAGGCTGGCTCTCGATATCGCCGACCGTGCCGCCGACCTCGATGATGGCGATCTTCTCTTCATCCTCTGTCTTCGCGCGGTAGAACCGGCTTTTGATCTCATTGGTGATATGGGGAATAACCTGAACCGTACCGCCGCCGTAATCGCCGTGGCGTTCCTTCTGCAGAACGGTGGAATATACCTTACCGGTGGTCACGTTGGAATTGTGATCAAGGTTCTCGTCGATAAAGCGCTCATAATGCCCCAGATCAAGATCGGTTTCCGTTCCGTCGTCGGTGACGAAAACCTCACCGTGCTGGATCGGGTTCATGGTTCCCGGATCCACATTGATGTAGGGATCAAACTTCTGCATGGTGACACTGTAGCCTCTGGCCTTCAGAAGCCTTCCCAGTGAAGCAGCCGTAATTCCCTTTCCAAGGCCGGATACAACGCCGCCGGTTACAAAAACATATTTAACAGACATTCACTCCTCCTCCTGCCGGGCATGCGTGCCGCAGCGTATATATGGTTGCGCCCCTTTCCGCGAAGCCAGAACTATTTATGGCGCCGCCTGCAGCAGGGCTGTTTATTGATCGATTGGACGGTATCAGGCGGCTCGCCGATGCTCAGATGCCTTCAAAGGCATCGCGGATCTCATGGTCCGGAACCTCCATGGGATAGTTGCTGTCAAAACATGCCTTACAGATCGGAAGGTCGCCAACCATGTCCTGAAGCTCGCCGATCTGCATATACCCCAGCGAATCCGCGCCGATGCGCTGGCGGATTTCCTCTGTGGAATTCTGCGAAGCAATCAGCTGCTTGTTGGACGGCACGTCAACACCGAAATAGCAGGGATGAAGAAATGGCGGTGAACTGATCCGCACATGAACCTCCGTCGCTCCGCATTTCTTCATGGTGTGAATCAGATTGGTGATCGTGGTGCCGCGGACAATCGAGTCATCTACGAGCACGACTCTTTTCCCCTTGACAACGGACTTTATGACGCTCAGCTTGATCTTAACGCTGGATTCACGCTCATCCTGACTTGGCTTGATAAACGTCCGGCCGACATAGCTGTTCTTGTGAAAAGCGATGCCGAACGGTATGCCGGACTCCATCGCGTAGCCCTGCGCGGCTGCCAGTCCGGAATCGGGTACGCCGACAACGATATCTGCCTCTACGGGGTAGGTCTTTGCGAGAGATGCGCCCCCGCGGATTCTCGCGTCATAGACGGCGATGCCGTCGATCTTTGAATCGAGACGGGCAAAATAGATATACTCGAAGATACAGCGCGCCTGCTTCTCTCTCGGAATGACACAATCCATGAATTCTGAATGAATCTCTCCGTTCTTATCGATGGTGACGATCTCACCCGGCTTCACGTCGCGGATGAATTCCGCGTCGATGGAATGAAGAGCGCAGCTCTCGGACGCGAGAATGTATGCCCTGTCTCTCTTTCCGATGCACAGCGGACGCAGGCCCCACGGGTCCCGGACACCGATCAGCTTGCGCGGACTCATCATGACGAGCGCGTAAGCTCCTCTGAGCTGTGTCACCGCTTTTTTGACCGCGATTTCAATGCTCGGCGTTTTGACGCGTTCCCTGGCGATGCAGTAGGCAATGACCTCGGAATCAATGGTTGTGTGAAAAATCGCTCCGGTGTTCTCCATTTTTTCCCGAAGCTCATAGGCATTTACAAGGTTTCCGTTGTGCGCCAGAGCGAGAGAACCCTTGATGTAATTCAGGACAAGCGGCTGTGCGTTGTTCACGTTGAGCGCGCCGGAAGTGGAATAACGGACATGGCCGACACCGATGTTGCCCTTCAGATTCTGAAGCTCATCTCCCTTAAATACCTCGTTCAGAAGCCCCAGTCCGCGGTAGGAATTCACGCGTCCTTTCGGCCCGTTGGTATTGGACACCGCAATGCCGCAGGATTCCTGTCCGCGGTGCTGCAGAGCTTCCAGACCAAAATAGATGGTCCTGCTGACATCTCCGCCGTCCGGATCATAGATTCCGAACACACCGCACTCCTCTTTTAAGCCGGATTCATAATTTGTCATCAGCTTCCTCCAGTTTCTGCTGTGTGAAAAATGAATAGCAAAAATAAAACCACTCTATTATACTACATATTCTCTGCGGAGTAATCGCACAAGTTCGCTAAAATGCAAAAATGGATCAACCGAAAGAAAAGCATATTTTACAAACGAAAAACTCACCCTCCGCCGGGAAAGGAAAGATCCCCCGCAGACAGTGAGTCAGAACTTATGGAGCGACTCCCAGACAGGAAAGCGCGAGATTCAAGGATTCTCTCACCGCCTGTCTGCGTACCTCGTTTCTGGATCCTGTGAAATTGTATTTTCTGACCTCGCATCTGCCGTCAAAACAGCAGCCGAGATAGACAAGACCTGCCGGAAATTCCTCTGTTCCACCCGGACCGGCGACACCGGTGGCGGAAAGGCAGAGATCCGCTTTGGCCGTTCTGGCACCGCCCTTTGCCATCTGGCGGCACACCTGCGGGGAAACCGCCGTGTATTTGCGCAGGGTCTTTTTCTTCACACCTACAAGCCGGTGCTTTGCCTCGTCGCAGTACGTGATAAAAGCCTCCTTCAGTACATCCGATGCGCCGGGCACATCGATGATTCCGGAAGCAATGCCTCCTCCGGTACAGGATTCCACCGTTGTGATCAGAAGCCTGCGCTCCCGGAGAACTGCCACCAGTCTCTCCGCAGCGGAAGAATATCCGGTATCATCCGTATTATCCGCGGAAATATTATCTGTATTATCCGTCGAAATATTATCCATACCCTTAGAGAAAGAATTTTCCGTAACCGTATCAGCAAGATGATTCATATTAGAATTTCTCAGGCCTCCTCTGCAGTCCGATCTTATATCATAGAGAAAGAATAACCTCTCCTAACTGACTGAATGAAATGATGAGTGACACGGAATGATCTCTGATCAATGACACAGAATTATTTCTGATTGCCGAGTACCGCCTTGTTCTTGATCAGATAATCCAGAAGCGAAATCACAGTGAGAACAGTCGCGATGACAATCAATACGATCTCAAACGGTCTCCAGGAAGGAACATTCAGCAGAAGCACGATAATCATAACCATCTGTGAGATTGTCTTCGCCTTGCCCCAGTAGCTGGCGGCTATGACAATGCCGTTGTCCGCGGCAATCAGACGGAAACCGCTGATGATAAACTCCCTTGCGATAATGATGACCACGACAAATGCAGGAATCTCACCGGATCCGGCAAACAGAATAAGAGCCGTGCAGACCAGAAGCTTATCCGCCAGAGGATCCATGAACTTTCCAAAATCCGTGATCAGGTTATATTTTCTGGCAATGTAGCCGTCGGCAGTATCTGTCAGACTGGCCGCGATGAAGATAATCAAAGCGATATATCTGGCCCAGTTCTGAGGAAGATACATAAAGATCACGAAGAAAGGAATCATGACCATTCGAAGACAGGTCAGCTTGTTGGGTAAATTCATATCGTTTTCCTCCCTCATCCCTCTGATTTGCTCAGAAGATCCATGGTATCCTCGTCGATCAGTTCACCAATCAGATCATATTCGAGAGCGCCGGTCACGGTCGCCTTCACAAAATCCCCGGTATTCAGCGTTTCCGGAGTCTGAATGAAGATCAATCCGTCAATGTTCGGCGTATCCGCGTAGGTGCGGCCGACATAGGCGTTTTCATCGCTCATGTAGCCCTCGATGAAGACATCCAGCGTGCGGCCGATCAGATTCTCGTTCCGCTGCTTTGATACTTCCTGCTGCAGAGTAAGAAGACGGTCCTGTCTGTCTTTCCGGATTTCTTCGTCGATCTGACCGTCAAAAGATGCGGCAGGCGTTCCCTCTTCCTGAGAATACGTGAAAACACCGAGACGGTCAAATTTCATTTCACGGATAAAATCACAGACCTCTTCATGCTGCTCCTCGGTCTCTCCCGGGAAACCAGTGATCAGAGTGGTTCTGAGCGCAATGTCCGGAATCTCGAGGCGGAGATTTTCAATGATCCGCACCAGATCATCATGGCTGGTTCTGCGCCCCATCCGCTTCAGAATCTCGTCATTGGAATGCTGAATCGGAAGATCAAGATAATGACAGACCTTAGGAAGCGTCTTCATCGCCTGTATCATCTCCGGGTAGATCTCTTCCGGATAGCAGTACAGAATCCGGATCCAGCGGATTCCGTCAATTTCAGAAAGCTTCTCAAGCAGGATATGAAGAGACTTCTTTCCATACAGATCGATTCCGTACCGGGTCGTCTCCTGCGCCACGAGAATCAGTTCCCTCACTCCGTCCTCCGCGAACTGACGCGCCTCCCGGATCAGATCATCCATGGGAACACTCCGGTAGGGGCCCCGCATTCCCGGGATCGCGCAGTAGGTGCAGTGCTTGTCACAGCCCTCGGCGATTTTCAGGTATTCATAGAAGCCTCCGGTTGTCATGATCCGTTTATCCGCGTCTTCCGGAATTCCGTTCAGGGGCTCCAGAATCGACGGCCGTATCCCGTTTCCGACCTGAAGAATCGCATCCTCGATCTTGTTGTAGCTGTTCGTTCCGATGATCGCGTCAACCTCGGGGATCTCCTCCAGAACCTCCTGACGGTAGCGCTCCGCCATGCATCCGGTGACAATCAGCGCGGTGCAGCGACCCTCGGTCTTATACCGGGCCATATCCAGGATCGTCTGAATGCTCTCTTCCTTTGCGGAATCGATAAAGCAGCAGGTATTGATAATAATAATATCCGCCTCGGTCTCGTCGTCCGTCATCTCGTAGCCATGACCGGCAAGCTTGCCGAGCATGCGCTCGGAATCCACAAGATTCTTGTCGCAGCCAAGAGAGATAAATAAAATCTTCATTGAATTATTCGGCTGCGTCATCATCTTCCTCTTCATGCGGGAGAATATTGACCTTTCCCTCATAGAGCTCATCCACGGCGATGGAGAGCGGCTTTCTCTCTTTTCCGTTCCGGTCAACAGCCGCAACCTTCGGCTCTGCACCGTCAATCAGCTGACGCGCGCGCTTGGAGGTCGCAAGGACGATGGAATAACGGCTTGTGACAAGCGGCGCTTCCTCCTGATCCTGACCCTTGTTAATCTTCTCAATCATTTCCACATAGGAAGGATGTATCATTTTCTGTGCTCCTCTCTCTCTCTCAGCTCTCCGCGGATCTCGCGGATAAAATCTCTCTGATGACTGGTCTGCAGATGCTGCGACTGAATCAGCAGATGCAGCTGATCGACACATTCCTCAACGGTATCATTCACCAGAATATAATCATAATGTTCCATGCTCTCAGCTTCCTCGACCGCCCGGGCCATCCGCTGCTGAATTACTTCCTGCGTTTCCGTCCCTCTGCCGGTGAGCCGCCTCTCCAGCTCTTCGGCGCTCGGAGGCGTTACGAAAATCAGCACGGTATCAGGCCGTTTTTTCTTAACCTTCAGAGCACCCTGAATCTCGATCTCCAGGATGACATCCTTTCCAAGGTTCAGCTGCTCATCCACATATGCCGCCGGTGTCCCATAGGAATGGTTTACATAGCATGCATACTCCAGAAATTCATCATTTCTGATCATCCGGGAAAATTCTTCCTCGGTCTTATAGAAGTAGTCTACGCCGTCCCTCTCGCCCGGTCTCGGGCTTCTGGTTGTCGCCGACACAGAAAGCGCGTAATTATCATATTTCTCCAGGAGCCTCTTCATCAGAGTTCCCTTCCCGGATCCGGAAAAACCGGAAAGAATCACCAGTATTCCCTTGCTCATGACAGATCATCGGTCCTTTCATCAGATATATCATTGGAAAAATCACTGCCGGCGTTGAAACGGCGCGTTATCGTTTCGGGCTGCAGAGCGGACAGAAGAATCCTGCCGTCCTCCAGAACCAGAACCGCCTTGGTTTTGCGTCCCTGACTCGCGTCAATCAGAAGCCCGTTATCCCGGGCGTGTGACACCATGCGCTTGATCGGCGCTGCCACCGGACTCGCGACGGCAAGAACCTTGTCAGTATTCACCGCGTTTCCAAAGCCGATATTGATCAAACGTGCCATTAAACACCTCCGTGCCCTGCACTTTCAGGCTTCTTGCATTATATCCTTGCAGTACAAAAAAAACAACAGAAAGATATAAGCATCCGCGCCATGTTCCGGGAGATCACTCCACGTTCTGCACCTGTTCGCGGATCTTTTCAATACCGGTCTTCAGATCCACACCAGTATTCGAGGTTTCCAGATCGTTTGCCTTCGATAGGATGGTATTCGCCTCCCGGTTCATCTCCTGTGCCAGAAAATCGAGCTTTCTCCCGATTCCGGTTCCGAGGATAAGCGTGTCCCGCATATTCTGGATGTGACTCTTCAAACGGACCGTCTCCTCATCGGTGCAGATCTTATCCGCAAACAGAACCACTTCTGCCGCGATGCGGCTTTCATCGATCTGGGAATCCTCAAGCAGATCTTTGGTTTTCTCTTCCAGACGATTGCGGTATTCCGCGATAATCATGGGCTCCCGTTCAATGACCTTGTCCACATCCGCTTCCAGCTCATCGAGCTTGGACAGAAGATCTCTGCGGAGATTCTCACCCTCCAGATTGCGGGAATGCCGGAAGTTCTCAGCTGCCTCCCGGATGACGTTCTCCAGATCCTTCCAGAGTTCATCCTCGTCCATCTCCTGCTCTTCCATTGTCAGAACATCAGGAAGATTCATCATCTTTGAGACCGTGAGATCATTTGGAATCGAGAAGTCTCTCTCGATCTCCTCCGCAAAGCTCATATACTGCTTTGCAAGCTCCGGGTGGTACTTCAGAGTTGCGTTGCCCTCTGTGAAATCCTCATAGGTGATAAAAATATCGATCTTGCCCCTCTGCGCGTATTCCTTGATCAGTGTGCGGATCTTCGATTCAAATGCGCTGAACTTTTTCGGGGCTTTGACATTCAGTTCGAGAAAGCGATGATTGACCGATTTCAGCTCGACGCTGATTTTCCATCGGTCATTCTGGGCTTCCGCCCGGCCAAAGCCGGTCATGCTGTAAATCTTTTCGGACATATTCTCTTTACCTTTCGGGTAATCTTCCTTGCACATACAAAAAACGGATGCGGCGTTCCGGCTGCTGTCGCATATATCTGTCCGTGCGGCTGCGTCCGTATCTGAACACACAAATACATGTTAAGTATAAGTCAATTCCCGCTGTTGTGTCAAATTGTATTCGGATTCCCCGCTCGCCGCACATGAATACTTCGCATTCGGCTGCGGCTCACTGTTCGCGTAAATAAGACAGGCGTATTTCAGATACCCTGTATTCCTGGCAAGACAGAGGTATTGTCAGGCCTCTTCAATGAGACGGTTCATCATATTCAGAACCCGCTTTTTGTCGGCGCTCCACAGTGGAGCCAGAAGCAGCTTTTTCGGTCCGTCTCCGGTTAACCGGTGGATGACAATCTCCGGCGGAAGGATCTTCAGACATTTTACGACAAGCCTGCAGTACTCCTCCATATCCGGGAGCGGAAAAGGATGGATCCGATATTCCTCCGCCAGACGGGTGCCCTTCAGAATATGAAGAAGCTGCAGCTTCACTCCGTCCGGAAGCGGACAGAGAGATGCAAGATACCGGACGGTCTGCAGCATCATCTCCTCCGTCTCTCCGGGAAGCCCCAGTATGACATGAACGATTACGGTAAGTCCCGCATCCTTCAGGCGGCGGTAGGCATCCTCGAACACCGGGAGACTGTACCCACGGTGAATACGTTTCGCGGTTTCTTCATGTATGGTCTGAAGACCGAGCTCAACCCAGACCGGTTTCCGTTCGTTGAGTCTCTTCAGCATGGATATTTTGTCGTCCCCGAGGCAGTCCGGTCTTGTGCCGATTGACAGACCTGCAATTTCCGGCTGCTCCTCCGCCTCGGAAAAGATACGTTCAAGTCTTCGGGTATCTCCGTACGTATTGGTAAAGGACTGGAAGTAGGCGATAAACCTGCGGTCTTCCATTGCCAGAGTCTTCGGGAGCTTCGGATCAATTCTCTTCCTGGCCGCCGCAATCTGCTCTCTCACTGGAGCGGGATCCGCGGCAAAATCGCCGGAACCGCCTTCCGAACAGAACGTACAGCCTCCGAATCCGAGAGTTCCGTCCCTGTTCGGACAGGTGCATCCCGCCGAAAGGGACAGTTTGTAGATTTTCTGACCATAGGTCTTCTTTAATTCTTCAGAAATTCTTCGTATTTTCATCTTTTCATCACACCCCAGCGATATTCTTTGCATATGCGTGCGAGCCGATAAGCACCAGCGGCAGCACTACAATCCACAATCAACTGCGATACTCTTTGCGTATGCGTGCGAGCCGATAAGAAGGGCTGTCTGCGTGGATCCAGCATCACCTGAAGATATTCTTTGTGAATGTGCAAATTCTGACACATTATCCCTTGCGAGGCAGTTGGATTTCTTTCGTTTGTTGTGTATAATATCCTGTAAATGCTTACGCTCCACAAGCAAGCCGCGGCAAACGGAATAAGCTGCGGATTGCTTCATACCTTGCAAGCGTGGCGCGGCAAATTGTATAAGCTGCGGATTGCTTCATGCTTCGCAAGCGGGAACGCGGCAATATCTGAGTAATTTTAGTACCCTGCGGTGCCATCAGGGGTAAAGCCAGCGCATCGCGGACAGGAATTTGAGGAATTTATATGGCTTTAGACGGTATCACAATATCAAATATCCGCTCCGAGCTGGAGCATACGCTTGCGGGAGGACATATATCGAAAATCATCCAGCCCGAGCCGGATGAACTGATCTTCACGATAAAAAATAACGCGAAGACTTACCGGCTTCTTCTGTCGGCAAGTGCTTCTCTTCCGCTGGTCTATATCACGTCTTCCGGGAAGCAGGCGCCGATGAACGCGCCGAATTACTGCATGCTGCTGCGGAAGCATCTGGCCGGCGGACTTCTCGAATCGGTCACCCAGCCCGGACTGGAGCGTGTGCTTTCCCTGAATGTCCGGCACAGAGATGAGCTCGGGGATCTCCGGAGCTGGCGCCTGGTCATCGAGCTCATGGGAAAGCACAGCAACATCATCCTGATCAGCGATCAGAACAAGATTGTGGATTCCATCAAACGGGTATCCTTCAATGTCAGTTCCGTCCGCGAGGTTCTGCCCGGAAGGGATTACTTCATTCCGGAGACACAGAACAAAAAGGATCCGCTCGACATCAGCGAAGAGGATTTCAGCAGAGTCGTTTTTTCAAAGGATGCGCCTGTCATGAAGGCGGTCTACGGCGGTCTGCGCGGCATCTCCCCCGTCATGGCTGAGGAAATCTGTTACCGGGCCGGCATTGACAGCGACGCTTCCGCCTCGGAACTTCAGGATGCGGAACGGGTACATCTGTATCATACCTTCTCACGAATGATGGACGATGTAAAGAACGAAAAATTTGAGCCGGCAATCTATTATAAAGGAAAAGATCCCTTCGAGTATGCTTCTGTTCCGCTGACGCAGTACGGAAATCTCAGGAAGGAAGGCTTCGATACAATTTCATCACTGCTGGAACAATATTACGCGGAGAAGGAACTCAGGACCAGGATCCGGCAGCGTTCCATTGATCTGCGGAAGGTTGTTCAGACAAGTCTGGAGCGCAGCGGGCGAACCCTGCAGCTTCAGGAAAAACAGATGCATGATACCGAAAAGCGGGAGAAATATCGCATTTACGGAGAACTGCTGAATACTTATGGATACAGTCTGACACCGGGAGCGAAGGAACTGAAAGCAGTCAATTATTATAACAACGAACCCACCACGGTTCCGCTGGATCCGACGATGACTGCAGCACAGAACGCAAAGAAATATTTTGACCGTTACAACAAGCTTAAGCGCACCGCAGAAGCGCTGGAGCAGCGGATCAAGGGCACAGAAGCGGATGTGGAGCATCTCGAGAGCATTGCGACATCTCTGGAGATCGCCCGCGACGAAAAGGATCTGCAGGAAATCCGGCAGGAACTGGAAGACTACGGCTATCTCCGCCATCACGGACCTTCGGGAAGAAAGAAAAAGCAGGAGGCCGCACAGCCTCTGCACTACCTTTCGTCTGACGGCTTTGACATGTACGTTGGAAAAAATAACTTCCAGAACGAAATGGTTACCTTCAAAATTGCCTCCGGCAGCGACTGGTGGTTCCACGCGAACGACATTCCGGGCTCACATGTGATTGTCAAAACAAATGGAAAAGAGCTCCCGGACCGCACCTTCGAAGAGGCAGGCAGACTTGCCGCCTATTACTCCAAGGCGAAAAACGCGCCAAAGGTAGAAATCGATTACACGCTTCGGAAGAATCTTCACAAGCCGAACGGCGCAAGACCGGGATTTGTCCTGTACCACACAAACTACTCGCTTATGGCCGAACCGGATATTTCCGATCTGAGGGAGGTATAAGCGGATTCCTTATAGGGAGTGCTATGCATTTACTGTTCCCTTTGAGAGCGCGTGGTTCGAAAGCGCAGAAGGATAACCTGCAATTTGTGACACTGGTTTTCAGATAACTGTTAACAGGGAAAGTATAATGATTCATTCGGATTTTTGAATCATTTGAAATCATTTGAATAAGGGGATATCATGGCAGACACAAAGAAATTGCCCTCTTCCTTGCAAAGGGGTCGGAAGAAGGTCAGATCGACGGCAAATATCGGCTTTGATCAGCCGGTCCGTACAAAATTGAAGCATCGATATATGGCGGATATCCAGACCGGACTGACGAAGGAACAGGTTGACGAATATACGAGACATGGCTGGGACAACCGGTCGGTCGCTCCGCCTTCGAAGACGGTCGGACAGATCATCAAGGGGAATACGCTGACTTATTTTAACGGAATATTTCTGCTGCTCTCCGTACTCCTGATTATCGCCGGCTCGTATCGTGACCTGTCCTTTCTGCCGATCATTATCGCGAATGCGATGATCGGTATCGTTCAGGAGATTGCAGCCAAAAATACACTGGATAAACTGAACGTCCTGAACGCTCCAAAGGCAAAAGTCGTCCGTTCCGGCAAGATCAGAACAATACCGGCGGAAAAGCTGGTTCTTGATGACATCGTTATTTTTTCCGCTGGAAATCAGATTCCCGCAGACGCTGTTGTTGTCGACGGGCAGGTGAAGGTCAATGAATCGCTGCTGACCGGTGAATCAGACGAGATCTCCAAGAAACCGGGGGACAAGCTGATGTCCGGATCCTTCATCGTATCCGGAAGCTGCTATGCCCGACTGGAAAAAATCGGTGAGGACTCGTATATCAACAAGCTGACGACCCAGGCAAAGGCAGCCCGGGAGGGAGAACAGTCGGAAATGATCCGTTCACTGAACCGGATCGTTATGATTGCCGGCATCAGCATCGTCCCGATCGGGATTCTCCTGTTCTATCAGTCCTACTGGCAGCAGGGTCTTGAGCTTCAGGAAAGCATTACTTCCATGGTAGCCGCCGTGATCGGAATGATCCCGGAAGGCCTCTATCTGCTCTCCAGCGTCACCCTTGCGGTCAGTACCGGTAGACTCGCGCTGAAAAAGGTCCTGGTGCACGATATGAAGTGTATCGAGACACTGGCAAGAGTTGATGTTCTCTGTGTCGATAAGACCGGAACAATCACCGAGAACAAGATGCTGATTAACGACGTGATTACACTCCCGCCGTATGAGGAGGACGCGACGATACCGGCAATCGAGGAACTGCTGAGCGACTTTTCGGCGGCACAGAAGGCGGACAACATCACGATGCAGGCGATGAAGGATCATTTCACCAGCACCTCGGGCGCACGTCCGATCGCTGTGACCGGATTCTCTTCTGCCTGGAAGTATTCCAGTGTCACCTTCCAGAGCGGCGCGTACGTGCTAGGCGCACCGGAATTTGTTCTGAAGGAGGACTACCACCTGTATCAGGACACCATTGAGGAGCAGAGCCGGAAGGGCTATCGCGTACTTGTGTTCGGGAAATATCAGGGCACGCCGGACGGAAATGAGCTGACCGGGCAGGTTACCGCGCTCTGTCTGGTCGTCGTGAAGAACAAGATCCGCAAGGATGCGGACAAGACCTTCCAGTTCTTCCACCGCCAGAATGTTGAGGTCAAGGTCATCTCCGGAGATAATCCGGTAACGGTGTCCGAGGTTGCGAAGCAGGCGGGAATCGCGAATTCCGACCTGTACATCGACGCGACGACGCTGAAAACGAAGGAAGATATTTATGACGCGGTGACCCGTTACACGGTCTTCGGCCGCGTGACGCCAAACCAGAAGCGTGAATTTGTCCACGCGCTGAAGGCGCATGGACGTACCGTTGCGATGACCGGTGATGGTGTCAATGATGTTCTCGCTCTGAAGGACGCGGACTGCTCCGTTGCCATGGCTGCGGGCTCTGACGCGGCGGCTCAGGCCTCCCAGCTTGTTCTTCTCGACAACGATTTCGCGCATATGCCGGAAATCGTTATGGAAGGACGGCAGGTTGTCAACAACATGGAGAGATCCGGAAGTCTCTTCCTTGTAAAAAATATCTTCTCCCTGCTGCTCGCGGTCTTCTCGATCATCGCCGGATTCACCTATCCGCTGAGGCCGTCACAGATCTCCCTGATCAGTATGTTCACCATAGGCCTTCCCGGATTTCTGATGTCACAGATTCCGGATCACACACTGATCCACGGAAGATACATGAGCAATGTCCTGCTGAAGGCAATGCCGGCTGCGCTCACCGATTTTATTGTCGTTGCGAGCCTGGTTGTATTCGGAGAAGTTTTCGATGTGAGCTCGGTGGATATCTCGACAGCCTGCGCGATACTGATGGCGATTGTCGGATTCATGATCCTGTTCCATATCATTAAGCCCATGGATCGCTACAAAACCGCGATCTGGCTGGTGTGTGTGGCGGGCATGACCCTGTTCCTCCTTCTCTTCCATTCCTTCTTTGGCATTACGGGAATGTCGATGCGCTGCATCATGCTGTTCGTGGTCTTCTCGATCACGACAGAACCGATTCTCCGATATCTGATCCGACTCATAAGACTTGTGAACATCGGATACAACCGGCTGAGGGACCGCTTTTCGGAGAGATTTTCCTGATTGAAAATAAGGAGCATACATTTTCAGGATGAATGCTTCTCAGGACGATTGCCTCTCAGGACGATTGCTTCTCACGGCGGATCTTCTTACAGCAGATCTTCTTACAGCGGATCCTTCTTTCCGTTCACAGAAACGGGAGACCGCAGATGAAACAGGTCCATGATCATTCATTCATGGCGGTTCATCTGCGGTCTCTTTTTGCTTATAACGGACACGAGGACTGCTGCCCTGCAATGCGGGAAGCAGTCCTCGTCTCATCAATTTACGCGAACAGTGAGCCGCAGCCGAATGCGAAGTATTCGTGTGCGGCGAGCGTCGCGATAGCGAGATAAAACTCGCGCAGCGTGTTTTATCTCGTTTTCAGGTTCTGCCCGGATTGCCCTGCACAGAGCATCCAGGTATGCACAGGGCAGCCAGGCAGGTATCAATCTTGTCCTATCAGACAGGGTAAGCCTTGTCTTCCTTGTCGCCCTTGGAAGCGTCCACGCCGGTCTTCTGCGCATCTCTGTACTTGAAGAAGTCCATGGCAACCTGCGGGAACAGCGCGTAGCTGAGGGTGTCCTCAGGCTGCTCCTTGTACGCGGAAACCTCTTTTTCGAGCTTGTCCATCTCAGGAGCGATGTCATCTGCAGGACGATGCGTGATCGGCTTCGTATCGCCGAGCGCTTTCTTCTGCAGCTCCGGGTTTACCGGATCCGTGGTCTTGCCGTATTTGCCGGCAAGGATATCCTTCGTCTCCTGTGTGATCATCTTGTAGCGCTCTCCCATGATCACATTGAATACTGCCTGCGTTCCGACAATCTGAGAAGAAGGAGTAACCAGCGGCGGATTTCCGAGATCCTTACGAACCTTCGGAACCTCTTCCAAAACATCGTAATATTTGTCTTCTGCGTGCTGCTGTTTCAGCTGACTGGTCAGGTTCGAAAGCATGCCGCCCGGTACCTGATATACGAGAGTCTTGATATTAACGCCCATATTCTTCGGATTCAGCAGTCCGTTGTCCAGGCACTCGTCTCTGTACGGACGGAAGTAATCGGCGATTTCCTCCAGAAGCTTCATGTCAAGGCCGGTATCATAGGGCGTGCCCTGGAAGGTCTTGACCATAACCTCTGTAGCCGGCTGGGAGGTTCCCATCGCAAACGGTGACATTGCGGTATCAATGATGTCAACGCCTGCCTCGACTGCCTTCAGATAGGTCATGGAAGCCACACCTGAGGTGTAATGGGTGTGAAGCTCGATCGGAAGGCTCGTTGCCTCCTTCAGAGCGGTTACAAGCTCTGTTGCCTCATAAGGCAGAAGCAGACCTGCCATATCCTTGATACAGATGGAATCTGCTCCCATCTCCTCGATTGCCTTTGCCTTGGAAGTCCAGTAATCCAGCGTGTAGGAATCTCCCAGGGTGTAGGACAGGGCGATCTGTGCCTCCGCGCCTTTCTCCTTCTTCGCTGCCTTTACACAGGTTTCCAGGTTGCGGAGATCGTTCATGCAGTCAAAGATACGGATGATATCAATGCCGTTTGCAACGGATTTCTGTACAAAATACTCGACCACATCATCTGCATAGGGCTTGTATCCGAGGATGTTCTGACCACGGAACAGCATCTGCAGCTTGGTGTGCTTGAAGCCGTCACGCAGCTTGCGGAGTCTGTCCCACGGATCCTCATGAAGGAAACGCAGACAGGAATCAAATGTTGCGCCGCCCCAGCACTCTACTGCGTGATAGCCGACCTGATCCATTTTATCTACGATTGGAAGCATCTCAGACGTGGGCATACGAGTCGCAATCAGTGACTGATGCGCATCACGAAGAATTGTCTCCATGATTTTAACCGGTTTTTTCTCAATTTCAGCCATTCTAAGCTCTCCTATTTGTTATGACCCCGCAGACCATGACATGTATCCGGTCATGTTCTGCGGGTAAACTTATACAGTTTATAGTATTGATGTATACAATGTATCGTACGGCGGCCATGTACATATCAAAGTGCCCCGCCATCGGGGTCTGGCCGTCTTCTGTCTGAAGGATCCGGGGATTTACTTGACACCGTATACAGCCATGAAGGTACCGGCTGCTACCGCGGTACCGATAACACCTGCCACGTTCGGTCCCATCGCATGCATCAGCAGGAAGTTGGTCGGATCTGCCTCCGCGCCGACCTTCTGAGATACACGGGCTGCCATCGGAACGGCGGATACACCGGCGGATCCGATCAGCGGATTGATCTTGCCGTGGGTCAGGAAGCACAGAAGTTTGCCGAGCAGAACACCTCCGGCTGTACCGAAGATAAATGCCACAAGTCCGAGAACGACGATCTTCAGTGTATCCGCGTTCAGGAATGCTTCGGCACTTGTTGTCGCGCCGACAGAAGTACCCAGAAGGATAACGACGATATACATCAGCGCGTTGGAAGCAGTCTCTGTCAGCTGCTTAACCACTCCGCTCTCACGGAAGAGGTTTCCAAGCATCAGCATACCGACAAGCGGAGCAGTCGTCGGAAGAATCAGACATACGACTACGGTGATAACGATCGGGAACAGGATCTTCTCCAGTTTGGAAACCGGGCGAAGCTGTGCCATCTTGATCTTGCGCTCCTTCTCTGTGGTCAGAAGCTTCATGACCGGCGGCTGGATGATCGGAACCAGGGACATATAGGAATATGCCGCCACGGCGATCGGTCCCATCAGCGCGGTCTGTCCGAGCTTTCCGCACAGGAAGATGGATGTAGGACCATCCGCACCTCCGATGATGGAGATGGCTGCCGCAGCCTTTCCGTTAAAGCCCATGAAGATGGCCAGGAAATATGCGACATAGATACCAAGCTGTGCCGCGGCGCCCATCAGGAAAGAAATCGGGTTTGCGATCAGCGGACCGAAGTCTGTCATTGCGCCGACGCCCATGAAGATCAGGGACGGCAGAATTGACCATCCGTCAAGCTGGAAGAAGTACCAGAGCAGACCGCCGGCCTGGCTGGAGCCGGAAGCTGTTACCGTCGGCGCCGCCATGATGTCGGGATAGATGTTTACAAGGAGCATTCCGAATGCAATGGGAACCAGCAGAAGCGGTTCAAAATCATGAGCGATTGCAAGGTACAGAAATACAAACGCAACAACGATCATGATGACATTGCCCCAGGAAATATTAAAAAATGCAGTCTGATGAATCAGATTGTTCAGGGTTGTTGCTATCATTTTATTACCTCCGGGTGATATGTGCAGAATCTTGCGGGAATCAGTTCATTGTAGCGAGAACGTCACCGGATTCTACCGCATCACCAACGGCAACGTTAATGGACGCAACGGTGCCGTCCTTCGGAGCAACGACCGGGATCTCCATCTTCATTGCTTCCAGTGTTACAATCGCATCGCCGGCGGATACAGATGAACCTACAGCAGAATCCACTCTGACGATTTTTCCGGGAACAGAAGCGGTAACCGGTGTAGATCCCTGTGCGCCGGAAGAAGCGGGAGCTGCTGCCGGTGCCGGTGCGGGAGCCGGAGCGGGAGCTGCAGCCGGAGCTGCCGCAGGAGCCGGTGCTGCCTGCTGAACCGCACCATTTGTAATGCCTTCCTCAACGGTAACCTGATAAACGGTACCATTCACTGTAATTGTGTAATTCTTCATAATTGGAATTTCCTCCTTAATTAACGTCAATGAAACGTCAGTAATTAAACGTCAGTCAAGCGTTCCTCTTCGAGAACGAAATCTTTTATACACGCTTCCATCTTCTGGTACCGACCTTGCGTACCGAACGAACTACATATCCGCTTCCGGAAGGATTGTCCTCCATGGCAGCTGCAATTGCTGCAGCAATTACTGCGGCGATCTCGGGATCATTTGCGTCAAGCCTGGCTGCAGAATCTGCTGTGCTTTTTTTGCCAGCCGGAACGGCCGCAGATCTGGTTGCCGCCGGCTGTTCAGCTTTTTTTGAGGTTGCTGCCCCTGCGCTCTGTTTCGCTTTCTTGGCGTTTGAATCCGGGATAAAACGGAACAGGCTGATCACAAAAATCAGGATGATCAGAATCGCAAATACGGTGATCAGACCGACGGCCATGTTCTCAGCTGCAGAAGCCATTTTCTCTCCGAGCGAGTACTGCGTCGTCATTTCATAATTGACAAGCCCTGAAGGAACGATGTTTCCATTTACAACAGTCTCAGCGGTGTTGAAATACATCGTGACATCTGATTTGTAGTGTTCAAAGGAAACAACCGCGTTTACGACAATTGTCTTGTCACTGGAGTCGTTCTGATTTACGCTGACGGAGTCAACGCTCTGGAATGCTCCAAGCTCGTCTCTGTCTTCCATCCAGGCATCATACAGAACGGAGTATCCCTGACCGTTCTGGTCAAGGCTCTTCAGATCATCGTCGCTCAGTGTGTATACCTGATTCAGGAAGGAGGTAACCGAATCCACATACTGGGAGGCGGTGTCCTCATCCACGCTCGCAAATACAGGCATCGCGCTGAACAGGAAGGTCATGCATAATGTCAGGAGAAGGAGCACAGATATTTTTTTCTTCATTGTTTTCATATCTTCAACCTCTCTTATACAGTGCCGTGTTTCTTGTCCCGGCGGAACTCTCTCTTCGTGAAGAGCATGTCGAACGCTCCGATCAGATACTTTCTCGTCTCGGAAGGATCAATCACAGTGTCCACATATCCCCGAGCCGCGGCGGATTTTACGCTATTCTGAAGCTCATCGTACTTCGCTGCCTCTGCCTTGATGGTCTCGCCATCCTTGCCGTCATACATGATCTTTGCAGCTGCGAGAGAATCCATCATGCCGATTTTCGCGTCCTTCCAGGCATATACGAGATCCGCGCCGATGGACTTGCTGTTCATGGTCAGATATGCGCTGCCGAAAGCCTCGCCGGTGATGACATTGATCTTCGGGGTCGTTGCGTTCGCAAATGCGAAGGTAAGCTTTGCTACCGCGTCAGCCATGTTGTTCTCGGAACACTTCACCGCCTTGAAGCCGGTAACATTTGTGAAGGTAACAAGAGGAATGGAGAAGGCGTCGCAGAAATTCACGAACTCCGCCGCTTTCTTCGCGCCGCGGGCGCTGATCACCTTTCCGTATTCTTCTTTGCTTCCGTCTTCCGCGTATTTTGCGGACCGGTTCGCGACAACGCCGACGGTATAGCCGTTCAGCTTGATGAATGCCGTTGTCATATCCGGGCCAAAGGCAGGCTTGGATTCAAAAAATACTCCATCGTCACTGATGCGAGGAAGCATAAGCGCCGGATCCTCGATGCAGTTTGCGAGATCCGCGCTCACACGGTTCAGATCATCCGTCGTCTCTGCGTAGGACATATCATCTTCATTATTAGAAGGAAGCATATTCACCAGAGCGCGCATCTGTGCGATGATCTCCGCCTCTGTGCCGGTTCCGTCAACATTTCCGGTCTCGGAAGCCTGATAGTCAGCCGCGGAGGTATCACAGGAAGATTCGTTGTTGCCGGCAAGAGCGTTCGGAGAATTCACAAACAGCTTCGCTTTTCCTGACTCCATGAATGTGAAATCACCCATTGACGGAACAATCGCCATACCGCCGCCACAGGTACCGAATATACCTGTGATCTGCGGAACCACGCCGGACGCGTCCGCCTGTGCCATGTAAATCTGACCGAAAGCGTTCAGACCATCGGTTGCCTCTTCCAGCCGAAGACCTGCGCAGTCGATCAGTCCGATTACCGGAGCGCCTGTCTTGATGGCAAGCTCATAGATCCTTACGATTTTCTTTGCATGCATCTCACCGACAGTTCCCTTCAATACGGAAGCGTCCTGACTGTAGACGTATACAGGGTTGTTGTCGATCAGACCGTAGCCCGTGATTACGCCGTCTGAAGGAGCTTTCTTCTCAGACATGCTGAAATCGGTACTTCTGGCGGTGACGCCGGCTCCGATCTCAACAAAGCTGCTCGGATCAAGGAGGGAATTAATTCTCGTTCTTGCCGCGCTTTGCGTACTGTTGCTCATATCTTTACCTCCATAAATGATTAAAAAAACCAAATTTTTTCACAAATACTACTATAGCTTGTTTTTATTGTTATTTCAACACAAATGGCAGGGATATATTCTGCTCACGACATAGAAAAAGATCCTGAAATCGTTTCACTTTTTGTTAGCTTTTTCACAAAAAAAGCATTGACTTTTCATGAAAATATAATATATGGAGTGGCACAAGAGTGTTCGTAAATACTATGAGAATAATCGAACACACATATGGGCTGCGAGCTGCTGCATATGATGCATAGGGAAACAAAAAGAAATCTGTTAGCGTTCATAATCATAGAAATATATTTGGACATATCAGATATTATACATCGGAAGCGTTCAAAAACAGGTGCACATTAATGGATACATATGTAAATGGGTCAGAAGCTGAAAACCAGTAGGTGTTAATCAGCCATAAAATAAAATGAGAGCAGAAAACCACTCCATTCGGATAATTGATCTTCTACTCTCATCAGATTAGTATTCTTCTTTTTTGTGACGGAAAATACTTCTAAAATCGTTCAGCCCTTCAGTCCTCGTGTCTGACGGTCCATATCCTCCACCACAATATCAAAAATCTCACCGAGAGATCTTCCGTATTTCAGAATATCCCAGGGCTCATTTGTGTGGAAATGGATCTTGATAAGATCCTCATCGCCCGCGGCAATCAGACTGTCGCCTTTGAAATGCTCAGTGATATACTCAGAGATCTCATCCTCATCCAGATCCTCGCCCTCAATCAGGAGCTGGGTATCATAGCGGAATTCAAGTGTCTGTTTTGGAAGTTTCATGTTCTTTCTCCTTACATATTTATTGTCCCTTACGCTTTGCGACAGGCGGCCTGTCTGCGGTTTTGAAGAGCTTTTTGTATTACGAACTGTATAAGTCCCCGCGTCACTAGAGCTGCTTCGCAGCTTCCGTGCCGCTAACAGGTATGAGCATTCTCGCGCTGCTTCACACCGCTCCATGCTCATACCTGTTGTCGTCGCTAATGTTCCTGCCCACCGGTGAGCAAGCTCCCCGTGGGCCAAGAACATTGCGACTGGACTTATACAGTATTATATCATACTTCTTTGTGAGGGTGTAGGACTGAAAAAGGAGAACGGTATTATTTGTCCATTCTTCTTTTCCGGATCCGGAGGGCGCTGAGCCAGGCGATTCCCGCTACTGCGGCGATGGTAAGTATCCATCCCCATACCGGCATCTTGCGGATATTGAAGCACCGGACATTGACCCACATCTGGTTGATTACGCTGTTTTTATGAGGGTTAAAGTAGATCATGATTGAGGATCGGCTGATGGCATCGCTGCTTGGGTATTGCGCGGAGAGCTGCCTTTTCGTCTGCTCTTCCGGAACCTTCAGGACATAATCTCCCGTTCCGTCCGGAGAGAAGAAATAATTGACATCATAATCCACGGTGTCCTTTTCATCCGGTTCCGCCCCGTAATTCCATTTCAGATACTCAAAGATCCTCGGATCCGTACCTCCGGAGATTACCGAAGTGTATCCGATATAATACATGTTCCGAATAACATTGTCCGGCCGCGAGAGGAAATTGATAAAGGCTTCGGCGGCCTGTTGCTTCTGCGTATCTTTGCCGATTCCCCTCTTGAGCATCACCCAGCCGTCGAAGTAGATGTTGGTAGCCTCCCTGGGTACGGCAAAATTGAGGGTGTAATTGTCTTCGTCCGCCTGGTCCATCGTGTAGACCGCATCTCCGGACCACTGGTAGTTTGCGAGAACCTTTCCGGTGATCATATCCGCCTTGCCGGCGTCGGTCTCAAAGGAGTAAACATTGTCCTTCACATCCTGGAGGTAATCCTGAACTTCGGCGATCATCTCCGGAGAAGTGTCGTTCATGACATCCTCCAGGTTCTGATGATAGTCCGGATCATTCACAAAAGCCGCAGAAGTAAGCTCTTTTGATTTCAGGGCACCGATTGCCATAAAATAAGAGTCTCTTACATTGTCCTTGATCGTCAGCTTCCGTCTGAACTTCGGATTATCGAAAAGCGTCCACGTGGAAGCCTCATCCTCTGTTATGTATTTCGGATTATAGACAATACCGGTAATGCCCCACATGTATCCTGCCGCATATTTGCCCCAGGTCTCTCCGTTGATTTCCTTTGACTGAAAAATATTGTTGATATAGGGGGATACGCCGCGCGTATAGTAATTATTTGTATCACTGGTATCATAAAAATGATCGGAAAGCGGAAGAAGCTGGTCCTCCGACATCAGCTTCATGATCATGTATTCAGAGGGACAGATCAGATCGTATACATCTCCGAGCGTAAGCATGTTGTACAGATCCTCATTTGTGCCGAAGGTCGAATACTCAACCCGGACTTTTTTGCCGTAGGTCTGATAGTACCAGGTTTCAAAATCATCAATCAGAGAGTTCTTCCCGAAGATATCTCCGCTGTCCAGATCAATTGTTTCGTCCTCACTCCAGTCACCGGTATCAATATATTCTTCCCAGTTGCAGACGCGGAGCGTGATGACATCATCCTTATCTTCTGTATCCGTTCCGGAGGCGGTGCTGTTGGCAATTTTTGAATTATTTCCGGAAGCAGAGTTGCTTGCGGTCTCTGCATCCGTTCCAGAGGATGAGCTGCTTACAGTCTTTGTATCCGTTCCGGAGGCGGAACCGTTTACAGTTTCTGCATTCGTTCCGGAAGACGGGTTATTTACAACAACGGTATTTTTTACCCCGGCTTTCTCTTTCGAAGCAGCTGTCTGGACCGCGTAGACAGGTGTCGGTATGTACATCGTACCTGCCAGAAGACCGGCGAGAAGAAATGCTGTTATTTTTTTCATGCTCTTTGCGCCTCCTCCTTTTTTGCGGTACGAACATTTACAATGGCCACGAAGAGAATCACGACGGCAAAAATAATCGTTGACAGCGCCCACAGAGCGGTCTTGATCGTCGTCTGTGAGCCCTTTGTAGCATTGACAACATAGGTGCTGATGGTATTGAAGGTAGCCGGCTTGGTGTATGTCGTGATGAAATAGTCATCCAGTGACAGGGTGATCGCAAGACCAAACCCGGAAATGATGCCCGGAACGATCTGCGGGATCACTACCTGCGTCAGGGCACCGAATGGAGTGGCTCCGAGATCCAGCGCTGCCTCATACAGCGAGGAGTCCATCTGCCGGATCTTCGGCATGACAGACAGGTAGACAAAGGGCGCGCAGAGGGTGACATGCCCGATCACAAGCGGAACAAAGGTGTCCTTGGAGACGCCGAGCACGACAACGAGCAGAATGCAGATGGAGAAACCCGTCACCACATCGGCGTTGATGACCGGAATCTGGTTGATCGTAGAAATCGCGGCATTCAATTTTCTCTTTGAATAGAAAGAACCGATCGCTCCGATCGTCCCGAGAAAAGTGGCAAGCACAGCGGAGCCGACTGCCAGAAGCAGCGTTCCGCCGATCATCTGCAGGAGCTCGGGTGTTGTGAACAGCGTCACATAGTTATGCATGGAGAAACCACGGATGGAGCCGATATTTGCGGCATCTGTGAAGCTGTACACCGCGAGAATGAGGATCGGCAGATACAGAACCAGAAGCATGATGCACAGGAAAACAGACGTTCCGATCTTTTTTTTCACAGTAACGCTCCTCCTCTCTGATTATCTTCCTCGCCGGACCCCGAAAGCAGGGTGAACAGGCAGATCAGACCGAGCAGAATCAGCGCGATCATTGATCCCGCGTGCCAGTTGTAAGCGGCAAAATAGCTGCCGATCAGACTGCCCATGATGTAAGTACTGTTGTTCAGCATATCCAGTACGACATAGTTGGTCATCGCCGGGAGAAAAACCATCGACACACCGCTGATGATTCCCGGAACAGAAAGCGGCAGCGTCACCGAGAGAAAGGTGCTGCGCTCATCCGCGCCGAGATCCATGGCAGCCTCCCGAAGCGCGCCGTCCAGCCTCGAAATCGTCGTATAGATCGGCAGGATCATAAACGGAAGAAAATCGTAGGTCATGCCGATCACGGAATTCAGGAAGGGATACATGGAAAGATTCCCCTCCAGGAATGTCAGTATTTCCTTCATGGCGGTGATCCTCAGGGAAAAATTAATCCACATCGGCATCACAAAGATCATGACGATCACTGATTTGGATTTCAGTGAGCTCATAGCCAGAATGTACGCGGTCGGATAAGCCAGAAGCAGGCAGACGATGGTCGTCACCGCCGCTATGGCAAAACTGTATATTAATGTTCCCAGGGCATTCGGATCCGTAAAAAAGCCTGCCAGATTGGCGAAGGTGAAGTGCCCCTGCCCGTTCGTAAAAGCATAGAAAAACAGCACGACAAGAGGCAGCACAACAAACAGGATCAGAAATACCGAGTATGGAATGCCAAGGGTTTTTCTGGAAAACTTCATAATAAAATCTCCTGTCAGGAAAAATCAAATATAATAAGTCCGGTCGCAATGTTTCCGGCACAACGGAGAGGCTGCTCACAAGTGGGCCAGAACATTATCCTTCACTTCTTCCGGTCATAGACAAATTTCATCTTGTCGAGAGGCATGATCAGGCTGACCCGGTCACCCATATTCCAGAGATCCTCATCGTACACGACAAAATCCTGTTCGAGATCAGTCTGGATGACATAGCTGTAGTGGTCGCCCTGATAGATAAGGTTGGAAATATTGCCCTGCACCAGACCGGCGTCCTGTTCGTCTGTCATCTCGATATCCTCCGGCTGAATCTCCACCCGGATCCTTGTGCGGTTCAGATCAATGACATCCCCCTGCGCGTCGACCAGAGAACCGTCCTCCAGACGACGGCTTCCGGTGATGATCTTCGTGACGCTGGTCTCAATCTTCTGACCGTTGTATTCCAGACGGAAATCTCTGTTGATATCCGCGTAAAAGACATTCGTATGATCCTCGGCAATCATGACGTGGATTCCGTCCGGCTCGACAAAGAGGCCGACACGGCTTCCGACAGACGCATTCTTTGTAGACTGGATCTCATACTCGTATTTGCCGGCGGTCACCGTGATCTCATAATGAATTCCCTTGAATATGACATTGGTTACGGTTCCCTGTACAATGCCCTTTTCCGGAGCGGTGATCTCAATATCCTCCGGGCGCACGACTGCCGTGATATGCGTTCCCTCCGCCACATCATCGACACAGTCGAACTCACCGCCGCCGAAGCGGACTCTGCGCTTTCCGGTCATGATGCCATTGAAGATATTGGACTCACCGATGAAGTCGGCGACAAAAGCATTGATCGGCTCGTTATAGATATCTTCCGGAGTCCCGATCTGCTGAACCTTCCCCTCATTCATGACCACAATCTTGTCCGACATAGTCAATGCCTCCTCCTGATCGTGGGTGACATAGATGAAGGTGATACCGAGCTTGTCATGCATATCTTTCAGCTCGTACTGCATCTCCTGCCTCATCTTCAGATCCAGCGCCCCCAGCGGTTCATCCAGAAGCAGAATCTCCGGCTCATTCACCAGAGCGCGCGCGATGGCAATTCTCTGCTGCTGTCCGCCCGAAAGTGTCGATACATTTCGGCGCTCAAAGCCCTCCAGGTCCACGAGAGCGAGGACCTTTTTCACCTTCTTCTCGATGAGATCCTTCGGGGTCTTCTTCTGTTTCAGGCCATATGCGATGTTGTCGTGAATGTTCATGTGCGGAAAAAGCGCGTATCGCTGGAAGACCGTGTTGATCGGCCGGCGGTACGGCGGAAGATCCGTGATGGATCTGCCGTTCAGAAGGATCTCACCGGAAGTCGGAAGATCAAAACCCGCAATCATCCGGAGCGTCGTGGTTTTTCCGCAGCCGGAAGGGCCGAGGAAGGTTACGAACTCCCCGCGCTTTACCTCCAGGTTAAAATCCGTCACAGCGCTGAAGCCGTCATCGAAGGAGCGGGTGACATGTTTTAATTCGATAATATTCGTGCTCTCCATCGTACAAAACCTCTCAAAATAATATAGAAAAACCTGATTCAGAACATCGGCGGCGTGCTGATCCAGATCAGCTTTGCAGGTCTGGCGGATTGATTCGCAATCCGGTGATCCTTCTCCGTCCTGTAGTAAAAGCTTTCGCCCGCTTTCACGTGATAGACCTTGTCTCCGAGATAGAGACTGATGCATCCGCTGAGGACATAGCCGAACTCCTCCCCGGTATGAGGCTTGTCCTCATCCAGACTTTCATGCGGCTGAATGACGACCAGAAGCGGCTCCATCTGAAATTTCAGGGCACTCGGGATCAGCCATGTCCGGCTGTTTCCTGCGTCATCCGTCTTGACAAAGTAATCTCCGGGGGAGAAAACGACCTGCTCCTTCTCTCCTTCCTTAAAAAAATCCGCCGGCGTCGTGCCGAGGATTTCAATCAGATTCATCAGCGTCTCCACGGAAGGCGACACCTGCCCGTTTTCCAGCTGCGAGATAAAGCCCTTGGTGAGCTCGGACCGGTCCGCCAGCTCCTGCTGCGTCAGATCATTCCGGTTTCGCAGATCCCGGATCCGTCTGCCGATGTTGGCATTAATTTCATCTGTATTCATTAAGATTAATCCTTTCGGTTGTCATAGGCGGAAGCCCACCGTCTTCAGGTCGTGAGCAGTTGATGTCACACGCTGCCTCATATCGTGCCATACTCCGCAAGTAAACACAAAGTGTTCTGACGCTAAACCATTTATCCAGAGAAGATTATACTAGCAATAAACAAAAAGTCAACTATTAATGATACAGTTAACATTGCAACGAGATAAAACACGCTGCGCGAGTTTTATCTCGCTATCGCGACGCTCGCCGCACACGAATACTTCGCATTCGGCTGCGGCTCACTGTTCGCGTAAAAAAACAGGTATGAGCATGCAGTGACGCATTAGCGGCACTTGAATGCTCATACCTGTTAGCGGCACGGAAGCTGTGAGGCATCGGGAGAACACAGGGACTTATACCCATTGTGACACCCCTCCTGATTGCGTTATTTTTCCGCCGCAATAATCTACGGAAATATAATATTCATCTGCCCGTTTGCGTCTGTTTCCGGATCACCCAGGAAGAAATTCCTCGAGATGTTCTTCTTCATGGTCTCTTTCATGTCCTCAAATGAATGATACGCCTCCCGGCTGTATTCAAAGACGGGGTTTCTCTGCGCCGTGCCGCGTGTCGTAATCGCGTACTGCAGCTGCTGCAGGTAATCCACCTCCTCCACCCATCCGTCATCAAGTGCGCGGAGGATACACTGGCGCATGTAATCCTGTGCCTGTTCCTGCTGATCAAAAGTAGAGATTTTCCGGTCATAGAGCTTTGTGGCATACTGCTGCATTCGCCGGAGAAGCTCGTTCGGATCCTTAGGAGGTGTCAGAATCTCCGGATCCAGCTCATAGGAAAGATTGTCCAGAACATACCGGGTAAGTTCATGTTCCTGCAGGTCCGGATGTGATTTCACAAAGGACGTCAGAGCATCGTTGATGATGCCCCACATTGTCTCTCTGTCGATCTGCGCCCGGTCAAGCAGACGGTTTCTCGCACCGTAGAGAATTTCGCGCTGGCGGCGCAGAATCTTATCGTAGCGCACTGCCTGTTCTCGGGTAGAGATGCTCTGCTCCTCCCTCGTCTTCTGCGCACTGTTGATCAGATGTCTCAGTTTCCACGGGGCAATCGGACGGCTGCGATCCAGATATTCTCCGGCCTTTTCGGAATACATCGTCATGACAATGTCATCCTCCAGAGAAACAAAAAACTGCGAGGATCCGGGATCTCCCTGCCGCCCGGAACGTCCTCTCGCCTGCCGCTCCAGGCGGAGATTTTCCATACGGCCGATACCGATGACAGCCAGCCCGCCGAGCCCGGCCACTCCTTCCTCCAGTTTGATATCTGTGCCGCGGCCGGCCATTCCGGTAGACACGGTCACAGCATTTCGCATGCCGGCAGCCGCGATGATTTCAGCCTCCCAGTAGGCATTGTCCGCGTTCAGGACGCTGTGCGGCACGCTCCTTTCCACCAGCATATGTGAGAAAATCTGCGTGTCCTGAATGGTGGCGGTTACAATGAGCACCGGCTGTCCTTTCCTGTGGCACTTCAATGTCTCCTCAATGGCTGCCTTGAACTGTTCCTGCGCGGTTACAAAATAACGGTCCTTCCGGTCGACGCGGCGAAGCTTTTTGTGCGGCGGAACGACAACAACCCTCTTGTGATAGACCGAGAGCAGCTCCTGCCGGGCGTTTGAAATCGTACCGCTCATTCCGCACATTTTGGGGAACATAAGAAACAGGTTCTGATATGTGATGGAGGCGACCGAGCGCTGCTCCTGCGTCAGGGGCACATGCTCCTTCTGCTCCAGAGCCTGGTGCTCGCCGCCGCGCAGTTTCATTCCCGGGAGACTTCGACCGGTGTCATTATCCAGAAGGACAATCTCATCCTGATCGGAAACCAGATAATCCTCCTGCCGTTTCAACAGCACATGCGCCCGGAGAGCCAGTGTGACATGACGGTTGATCTCGAAGTTTCTGTGATCATAATAATCGCTGATGCCGAAAAAACGCTCGGCATAGGCAACTCCGTGATCCGTCAGCCACACCGCCTTATCCTCGGTCAGATAGTCGCGGTCTTCCTTTAAGGTGGATACAAAAAAATCTGTCATCTCATAGAGATTTGACTGCACACGGGGAGAGCCTGAGATCACCAGCGGCATCTGCGCGCCGTCCAGCAGCACGGAATCTGCCTCATCAATGATGATAAAATAAAAATCGCGCAGAAAACGATCCTCCGCGCGCCGGACCAGATTGTTCAGAAGATAATCAAAGGCCAGAGCTCCATGCGTCGTATAGAGAATATCCGCGCTGTAATTCTTCCTTTTCTCATCATTGGTCAGTGCCTGTCCGGGCTGCCGCGTTACACCTGCCCGCTCTGTCAGACCCATGAACGAAAATACAGGACGCATCTGGGCCGCATCACGATAAGCCAGATATTCATTTGCCGTTACCAGAATAGTGCTTTTCCCCGTCAGGGCATGCAGATACAGGGGCATGGTCGCCGTCAGAGTCTTTCCCTCTCCGGTATTCATCTCCACGAGGCAGCCGTGATGCATCGCAACGGCGCCGTATATCTGATTGTCATACGGATATTTGCCGAGAACACGGCGGTCCGCTTCACAGATCGCCGCATAGGCTTCCGGAAGAATCTGATCCAGAGTCCTGCCGCTCTTCAGCTGTGATTTTAAATCATTTGTCACCGTCTGAAGCTGTTTATCACTCAGTCCGGCCATCCTCCGGGCGCAGGCTTTGACCTTCCCAGTGATGTTCATGAAATATCTGTTTGTCATAGTGATTCCCGTTCTTTCTGACAGGTATAGCTATTCTCATTCTTACCGATAGATATAATAATTCCCGTTCTTACTGACAGGCATAATTATTCTCATTCTTTCCGATCATCATCGTTGGTCTATTTTTCCGAGATTGTAAAAGAGTGAAAATGAAACGCATGTCCGCCTGCGCAGATCAGCTGCGCCTTGTAACTGTACGTCTTCAGCGGACACCTGAAATCCATCTCCGGCTGATCGACTATCAGGTTTCCTGCTTCTTCTCCGTTTTTTCCGAAAAATACCAGCTGAAGGAAGAAGCCTCCGGGAACCTCACAATCCAGATCCACGGAAATGTGATACCTTCCCTCCCCGTCGATAATAGGGAGCGTCGGTTCGATTCTGCCCGCCTGATAATTTACCATGGAGTACCAGGTCTTGATTGCTGTCCCGGGCGGAATCAACGCGTTCCGGAAAAATACGTCATCCAGAGACAAAAATTCAATTTCCGATCCGTACAGATATGCGTCACTGGTATATTCCCTCCAGTACACGGTCCATATTTTTCCTTTATTATTCTTAGTATCCTTATTTATCTTATCTTCCATAATTCAGGACTCCCGCTCTCTGCCGAAAGCATCCCGGAGAACTCTTCGGAACTGCCTTAAAAACCAGAAGACAATACCCGAGGTATCATCATTATGACGTCCGTGCAGTCCCTTTCCGATCACTTTCGCTCCTCTGCCCTGCATATGCGAAAGCAGATCCTGATAGGCAGCGGCGTCGTAGTCATCTTCGATCATATATGCGATGTAGAACGACCGTCCGGTCCAGTCGGTCCGGTTAAAGGTATCCCAGAAGTGCTGATTCATCTGATCAGAAGCTTCCTGATCGAGACGATGATACTGCTTCCACAGCACATCCAGAGAGGTCGGGAAGCCGCCCGGCCGTTGAATGCGTTCGGCCTTCGCCATGCTTCCCAGATTGACCAGAGGCTTTCCCACAATGATATACCCCGGGCGAATCATGGAGCCATAGTACAAGGCACCGAACGTACCCATCGAGAGCCCGGAGAAGATCACCTGATCCGGCGAAAAGCCCAGTTCATGCATTGCCTTTTCAATGATCTTCTTCAGACAAGTCTCGTACTCCTCATCTCCGAGATAAAAATCTCCGCCTTCCAGCCTGGCTTCACTGATCAGCAGGAACGGAGTTCCCATCCGCCGCATCATGTGATAGCCCTCGAAGCCCTCCATGGTTTTATACCCGGAAAAATACACACAGAGCGGAGGCTTGAAATCGCCCGGATCCAGATAGGCAAAGATTTCCTCCCTGTTTCCGGTAACGATCCGTCTGCCCCCGGGCAGAAAACTTCCGGCGCCGCGCCGGGAATAACGGTCATGCAGCGCCCTTACATGAAGCGTGCCCTTTCCCCGGGCGTTCAGAGATACGAACACAGGACCGTCCTTCTTTTTATTATCAATGGTCACCGGCTGCCGCAGTGCCGCCTCATCGAATTTCCAGATTTTCTGAATGGAAGCAACACTGCCCGCAGCAAACTGGACGATCTGCAGCTCGATCCGAACATCACCCTCCGTCTGATATTCAAGCCAGAAATCAATAGCCTGCCCTTCGTCAACGGGAATATTGCCCCGCCAGTAGAGTGCCTGCCTCATATGATCGCCGAAATCGCCCTCCATGATGGTTTCCGTGAATCCGTTCCAGTATACCTGGCCCTGAAAGCCGGGCGCAATTTCCATCGTATGGGGGTCATATTTTTCACCATAGGGCCGGCCGAAATAATTCGGAAGCTGCTCCTCCAGAAACGACGGCAATTCATCGCGTGTGATTCTGCTGCCGCAACGGCTGCGCATCAGATATTCCATCCGGTCAGTCATCGGAATATCATCCGGAACAAATAAACTGTATGCGCGCACAATCCTGGACAGAATATCCGCTTCCCGATCCGTGAGGACACGATCAATGACCGCAACATCATATTCCGCGTCAGAAAGCTTCAGTTCCGGCTCATAATTCCAATCCGTATCCGGAGGAAGTGTAAAACGGCTTGAATAATCAATCCTTCCAAGCTGCAATGCTCTAATGTTCAACGTTCTCTAAAATCTCCTTCCAGGACTGCACAAGCTGCTCCGTCGAAAAACGGCTGCCCAGCTCGTACGAGGCAATCTGCGCCTGATTGACATGCGCAATGCTGCCCAGATAATAATCCAGCGCATCCGGCAGATCCGAAAGCTTTCGGACAAGGATTCCGTTTTTGCCATCCGCGAAATAATCGGTTTCCTGACCGGCAATCTGTGGGATTCCCATGCTCATCGCTGAAATCTGAAGGAACTGGTCCGGAACCGGCTGCAGATCTACTACGATTCGCTGTTCCCGCAATTTCTGACTGACTGTCATCTCATCCACACACTGGGCCACCGAAAAAACACAGGCAGCCTGTTCCTGAAAGTCAAGCCTGCTCTCACTGACCTTATCATCCTCCCTGGCCAGTTCCGGATTCATGCGAGCGGCACGAAGCGCCTTTCTTGCCTTATGCATCAGGCGGCTCTTTCTGTTGTATGCGGAAGAACGTGTGAACATGCAGACACGGGCACGATGATTCCGGGTCAGAATGTAGTTCGCAAGCAGAACGACAAGTGTGTTGAAATCTTCATCATTGATCTGGTCCACAGCCAGCAGAATGTTCTGCACGGGCAGATGAAGGCTGTTGCCGGATTCCTCACGCGAATCATAGGGCGTGATCACACGGACCGGTTTCCGAAGTCCCGTTTGCTCCTGAATCCTACGGGCCGTCACATTCTTATCCGCCACAATCGCATCGGCATCCTGCATCAGCTTCCGGTCCATCTCCTCGATGCCGTTTTCGTCCAGACGACGTGCAAAAAAGGAAAGGATAGTCTTTCGGTTTTTCATGACCTGTGCCAGCACAGGCGAGTGAAGGGAATGTACCGCGATCACGAAAATATCCGCGTCCGATGTCGTCTTGAGGTTCTCCTGCAGAACCTCCGTGATCATTGCGTCTATATCGGGGTATTCCAGTCTCTGATAATTCACCTTCCTGGGAGATTCGTGCTTTTGATCATTCAGGTTCACGAAATACCAGCTGCTGTCCGGGTTGATCAGAACATGGCCGTCATCCAGAAAACGGGCGAACTTCCATACACCGTCTTCATTAAAATACTGCTCCCGGGAAGCGATCCCGTCGCGGTAGACGATCTGACAGGACATAAACCCCCGGTCATCATAATAATTGGAGCAGATCCGGTCATCATTTTTGAACATGTCCACACGGAACATGTTGCCGTCTTCTGCAAATTCAATCTGCGCATATTTCTTCTGGTTTCGCCGGACAATCACCGCAAAGGGCGAGTAAATGAATTCCACATCATCCGGCCAGGAGAGATCATGGAAAGAGAAAAGAACGGTGCGGTCCGAAGCAATGCCCTGCATGGCATCAAAGCAGGACCAGTAAGGAACATGATAGACGCCCTGCCGATGGAGAAAATGGCGGAAATTCGGCGAAAATCCGAGCTGCATGATTTTAAAAGGAGCTGCTTTTTTTCGGAAAAACAGCTGAATCTGCTTGACCGTGTCATCGAACTCCGTCACGGTACGGGAACGATACCAGACCTGCTCATTCTCCTTCCAGTCACCATTTTGATACCAGGCAGGAATAAAATACTGCATAAACGATTCCTTTCACAAACTGTGCCTACAGGTATGAAAATCTATACGCGTCATAACGATAATAGGTCTGAATTTCCTGAATCAGACTGCAGATAATACTTACCAGGATCATGCCGGACGATGGAATCAGTGCCAGCGATGCAGGAATGTCATGATTCAGAGATAAAATCAAAGAGATTGACATACACCCTGCCTGGAGCAATCCGCTGATCATACTCCATTTCAGGACAATCTTCACCAGATACCGTTTCGTTTTTTCCCCGGCATAGACACCAATGATGCTGTCACCGTTTTGCTGAAGCTGACGCGCGCTTTCCGCCGGATTTAGCATGATGAAAGAAAATGCGACCGACAGGCAGAAAATAATGATTAAATACAGCGTGGTTCCCGGCAGCTCAGTCATCAGCAAGTTCTGCAATATACCGGCAAACGCATGATCAGACGGTATCACATAGGTCAGAAACAGAATCACGTATCGAATAATGACCAGAAAAGAAGACGCAAACATCACGGGCATGATCCCTACAGGATTGCGCTTATACGCAATATAGTTCTGGTCGGCGTGAATATTGTGAATGGATACGCGCTGAAGAGGCACTTTAATAATAGAATTCTCCATAAAGACGGTGACGACGACGATGCCCGCAGTCGTCAGAATCAGTACAGGGTATCGAAAAAAATGATACATCGTCAGGTTGGAAGCCAGTGACGTGATCACATTTAACAAAATAATGGGCATAGATGCACCGATTCCATGCTTCTCATTTGTCTTGCACAAGAAATATGTGACCATGGAGCCGGCTATCATTTCCAGTATCACAAGCAGCCGGACCACAGATGCAGGACCAGCGTCTTTACGTAACGTCAAATTCAGCGACTGAATAACAGACATAAAAACCGAGAAGATAACGGCCGTGATCAGCATCCATCGATCCTGCTTCTGCTTGGAAATTTTCGTCCGGCTGTTTATATTTTTCAATGAACTAATTATCTGTACCAGCAGAGAAGCGTTGATAAAGGGCATGATGCCCAGCGACATAAGCGTCCGCTGATATCGATCACCGCTGAGCATCGTTGTTACAATGGACTGGACATTTCCGGGAGAATCATCAAAAGCGGTCACGACTCCATAAAGAGTAATGCTTCTGCCTGCTAAATATATGAGTAATACCAGAACTGAAAAAAGGATTCTCTTACACAATTCATGTGTTCTTGTAGTTTCCATAAAGCTGTATTTTCTCTCTGTCTATATATCAGGAAGACTAAACGATATGTAATCTTTCCATAATTGTTGATAGCCTCTCCAAATACCATATTATCAGGGCTTTATAACCTGTAGTGGGATTACTTCATTTAACGTCTCAATCTCCGATGTCGCCGCAGCATCACTTTGAGCGTTGCCTCTGGCCGGTGCTGCAGTTGACGCGGCGCTCATATCGGTTCCGGAAGCTGCAGCATCAGCTGCTGGTGTGTTGCTGGATAATGCGCTGAGCGAATCCTCCAGAGACACACTCAAACTGTTTGAGATACTGTTGCTGTTCTCCGTCTCGGATTCCGACGCCGCAGTCGATGCCGAAGCAGACTTGCTTTCACTTGCCGCAGCACTCGCACTGTCACTGGAACTTGCGCGCTGACTGGCTCTTGCTGATTCATCTGTTGAGGTGGAAGACGATTCACTGAAAGAAACAGAACCTGACTCATTCGTTGAACCATCTGCAGAAGCAGACCCGGCATCACTACCTGAAACCGACACACTCTCAGATGTCGGCGTATTCAGTGTTGCGACACTTGCTGTCGCTGCATCTGCTGTTAAAGCAGTTGTCGCTACAACACTTGTCAAAGCCGCACTCGCTGATCTCGAAGCCGACTCAGAAATCGATACATAGGCTGATACACTAGTACTATCACTAACGCTTCTGACTGCCGATTCACTTGTGGAAGCGCTCCAGGACGTACTCTCACTCTCAGATTCACTTTCCCACTCGGATTCGGATACACTCCTCTCACTCTCCGATGTGCTTTCTGACTCGGATTCGCTCTCAGAGGTACTTTCTGACTCGGATTCCGATTCGCTCTCGGATGTGCTTTCTGATTCGGATTCCGATTCACTTTCACTCTCCGACTCACTTTCTGACTCGGATTCGCTTTCACTCACAGAGCTACTTTCTGACTCAGATTCGCTTTCACTTTCAGATTCACTCTCTGATCCACTTACCGACTCAGATTCACTTTTAGATGCACTTTCCGACTCTGATTCGCTTTCACTAGCAGAGGTACTTTCTGACTCAGATACACTTTCACTCTCCGACTCACTTTCTGACTCGGATTCCGATTCACTCACTGAGGTACTTACTGATTCGGAATCACTCTCAGATGCACTTTCAGACTCTGATTCACTCTCTGATGTGCTTTCAGATTCACTCTCAGAGGTGCTTACCGACTCGGATTCCGATTCACTCTCCGACTCAGATTCGCTTTCACTCTCAGAGGTACTTACTGATTCGGAATCACTCTCAGATGCACTTTCAGACTCTGATTCACTCTCTGATGTACTTTCAGATTCGCTTTCTGACTCGGATTCGCTTTCACTCTCGGACTCACTCTCCGACTCAGATTCCGATTCGGATTCACTTTCACTCTCAGAGGTACTTACTGATTCGGATTCACTCTCAGATGCTGATTCACTCTCTGATGTACTTTCAGATTCACTCTCAGAGGTGCTTACCGACTCGGATTCAGATTCACTCTCCGACTCACTTTCTGACTCGGATTCCGATTCACTCACTGAGGTACTTACCGACTCAGATTCGCTTTCACTCTCAGAGGTACTTACTGATTCGGAATCACTCTCAGATGCACTTTCAGACTCTGATTCATTCTCTGATGTACTTTCAGATTCACTCTCAGAGGTACTTATTGATTCGGAATCGCTCTCAGATGCACTTTCAGACTCTGATTCACTCTCTGATGTACTTTCAGATTCACTCTCCGACTCACTTTCTGACTCGGATTCGCTTTCACTCTCGGACTCACTCTCCGACTCAGATTCCGATTCGGATTCACTTTCACTCTCAGAGGTACTTATTGATTCGGAATCGCTCTCAGATGCACTTTCAGACTCTGAATCGCTCTCGGATGTACTTTCTGACTCGGATTCACTCTTACTCTGAGATGTACTTGCTGATGTACTTGCACTGATCGAAGCGCTTATACTCTCTGATCCACTCAGCAAATTTGAAATTCTCTCGCTCTGACTGTTTGATAATGAGGTAGACCTGCTTTCGCTCTCGGATTGAGATACAGACGTACTTTCACTTGCGCTCTGGGATGTACTGTTACTGGTACTGCCGCTTGTAGATGTGCTCTGGCTTACGCTATTGCTCTCGGATTCTCTAGCTGAATTGCTTGCTGACACAGATCCGGATGCACTAATACTCTCAGAGTTCCTTTCAGAATCCCGTTCGGACGCACTTGCGCTGATACTGTTTGCTGCGTTGGAGTTTGAAATACTTTCTGAACCAATACTGTTGCTCACGCTTTGTGAACTCGATAAACTTGTCGATTTGCTTGTACTTGCACTTCCGGACTCACTCTGTAAGCTGCCACTCTGCGATGCAGATTCCGATGCTGCGTCTGCAGACTGAGAACTTACCGATGACAGGCTTACGGATGCAGAACCGCTGGCACTATCTGACTGCGATTTTTCCTCAGACATGCTTGCGGATGCATTCTCGTTGCTGGCTATACTATGGGACTCACTTACACTTGCAGATACAGAAGCGCTTTCCTGCTCCGATTGCTTCATCGACTGCGATTCATGGATTGAAGCAGATCTGGAGAACTGATTGGAAATGCTTTGAGATAATGACTGGCTCGTACTCTCCGAACTACGTTTGATACTCTGACTTTGCGAAGCGGATGTACTCGTACTGTGACTTGCAGATGCGCTATCCTTCTGCGAAAGTGACTCGCTCGAACGTGATGACGCCGATTCACTTTGTCTGCTTGAAACAGACTCTGATGTCGACTGGGACATAGATGCCAGTTCACTGACACTCCTCGCATCATTTGTGTAGTTCTTTTCCGGTGTGATAGTAACCACGCCTCTATTAGTTATTTCCGCTCCCTGATTGCTCTCCTTTACTGTGGGATGAATCGTCTCGTAATATTTTTTCCCATTCTTGTGGTTTTCCAACGTACTGGAGGAGGTTGCCTGTACGCTGACCACAACATTGGCAATGGCTTTGCCCCATTCTTGATACTTACCTAGGGACGTATCAAAGGAGACAGTAACAGTGCCATTTACATTGATCTTTTCTGTTGTGGAATAGCTGTCGCCCCAGAATCTACCGTCATAATCAAAGGTTTTGATATTAGAGCCGAGCGCTAATTTTTTTATGGTTCCACTTTTGGAATCTAGTTGATTCTCAGAATATGAATCATTATTGTTGTAAAAACCATTTTCTAATGTATAGGTGTTTCCACCCGCATCTTTCACTGAGATGTTTTGAGGTGCGCGGGCGCCGCCGACAACATTTAAATAAAATCCAAAATACTGCCGAAAATTATTTACGGCATTCTTTGCCCGATATTCAAATGCCCAATGAATGTTTCCTTTTACAAGGTCGAGCGTTCCCGTTACATTCCTAATCGTATTTGTCCCATCAGCATCATTATATTCAAAGACCTTGACTTCTGTTACTTTCTGGATACCGGCTGTTTCACTCGCAGACGCAGAGGTGCTGGTACTTACGGATGCCGATTCAGAAGAGGATGCAGATGCAATCTGACTTTCAGAACCCGAAGTACTGTTCGACAGACTCAGACTGTCTGATAATGATACAGAAGTCTCGACGGAAATGCTTCCGCTCTGGCTGTTCGAGGCAGAATCAGAAACGCTTTCCGAAACCAGCTGACTCTGCTGTTCGGAACCTGCTGCAGATTCCGACACAAACGCACTTGTCTGTGCAGATGCCACCTGTGAAATTGACGTTGACTGACTTGCCGATTCTGACACAGCGCTATTGAGCATGCGTCTGCTTTCTGAGGCTGAAGCAGATTCACTTACACTCTCACTTGCTGAAGCAGATTGTGTTTGAGAAGCCATTGTGCTGCCGGAAACCGAATCCTGCAGACTATCACTTTCCCGGAGGCTTGCCGACGCAGAAAGTGAATCGCTGTCAGAGGCAGACTGACTCAATAGATTATTTGAAGCTCCTTCAGAGGCAAGTCTGCTGGCTGTTTCGGACAGACTTTCAGAATCCGCCTTATCCTGATTGCTGTTGACGTCAGACATCGACTGACTGGCTTTCTGAGATTGTGTGGCAGCCTCCCCGGCAGAAACCTTACTGTCTGCTGAACCTGTCAGTCCTTCATTAGATGTTTCCGATCCGGTATCAGATTCCGAGACGGATAATGCCTTTGATTCCGAAGCAGTTGCCTGTTCCAGTACACTTTCGCTCGCCCATCCGGATTCGGAAAGATTTTCAGCCTCAGCAGCATATACCTTATTCCCCTGGCCGAAAATTGCGGTTCCGCCCAAAAGAGCGCCTGTCGCGGCGACTCCTTTTAGAAGAGTATGTTTTCTCTTTCGATTAACAATCTTTGTTAAGCTTTTTTTCTTTCTCTTTTTCATCGTTGATACACCTGCCTAAAGTCATCTATCGCTGTCATGCTAGTTGAAGTTGTTGGACTCCTGCAATCGTATAACCAGAACGATATTAGATACTGTTAATTTTGCTTTTAGATTATAGCACCTCTCCTGTAAAAATGTGTGAAGAAACTGTATCCATCGTCCATACGATCCGGATCGCCGGAAATCCGGCATCGGGATACTGGGCCCCCTTAATATTGAAATTTGGAAAAATGAATCTGGAATGACAGAATGCCGGTATCAGAGTCACAAAATTTTGAGAAGCCGTGATCCACCTGTATCACTGCGACTAGGCAGTAATAAATTGCGGCGTAAAACCCACAGGCTTGCCCGTGGGAGCAGTCAGAAGCTCACCACCTTACGTGGAGGGCATCTGACGTTCGAACAATTCCCGGTACGTGTCTGTTCTCTCGCTCATGGCAGCCTGATGCTGCAGCGACAGTGCAGCGGGCAGATGGTCCGGATCTGCGGCAAGCGAGCAAAGATCCGATGCGTCGTGAAAAATATGTTCCTTCGCGACGTACCGGCGCTGGTGGATGGTTGTCTCAAAGCCCAGAATCAGCTGATTATTCAGAAAAGCCCGCCTTACGCTGGAGAGAATTTCACTGCCATGATTGATGTCGAAATAATAATCACACCTGCGGAACAGTTCGTTCACTGTATTCTCCTTCACCACAGGATACAGCCTTACATTCGGATAGCGTCCGAATGCCAGAAGACGGGCCGACATTTCCGTGACTGCCGCAATGTGGAACACCATCTGCGGCAGACGCTTCACCACCTCTTCAAGCTCTTCGATCTGATCGGAGTTTGTGCAGATCAGAATATCAGGGCGGCAATAATTTTCCCTTTCAAAGGGATAGACAAAGCCCAAAGGCCGTACCCATTCCTTTGGAGCACCAAGCTTGATCAGTTTCTGCCGGCTGGCCGGATTCTGTACATAGATCCTGCGGGTGTGCGAATGTCCGTTCAGGATCATCTGCATGTTTCCGGGAATATCTTCGCGCGGGCCCTCCTGCCAGAACAGAAAACTGTCTGATGGAAAGCGCTCGCTGACAAAGAGCGGCGTTGACAGCGAATTATAAAAGATGCGCTGCCCGTCCGCCTTTAACTCACGAAGCATTTCGATAACGAGATCCGTCCGGCTTTTATAGATATACGTTTTATGATTACGGGTGACGATAATGTCGCCGGTCACATCGTTCTCCACCACGCATTCCTGGCCGTCATCATTAAACCACGAACGGCAGAACCGCTTCCCGCTTCGATTAAAGACCGTTCTCGCATACAGGAGTCCGTGACAATCGTAATGGTCGGTGCAGCGGACAATGCCCTGATCGTCCAGCCAGTCCACCTCACTGACCAGCCGGCGATGCGCCGGCTGCGCATAAAAAATACGGCCGCGGAGGTGATGAAGATCATGGATCTCGCCGCCGCTGCCTGTACTGCTGATTTCCCAGTAATCCGGCAGCTCGATCTGATTGAAATAACGCGGACTCCCTGCCTTCCAACCGGCATGCAAGATACGATATGCATTCACGGCCTTTGTATTGCTGCGATCTTTCGCGCTGAAACCGTTCAAGCCGGCACCTTTCTCACCAGATTTCTTTTTTTCGGGATCGCTGCAGAACCACCGGAAGACGGAAAGGACATCCGGCGGCAGAAAGCCCTTGTCCTCAATCACGACAACAGGACCGGCAAAACCCGCACAGCGGAAGGACTGCTTCAGCATATCAGCCATCTCATCGTAACGATCAAGCAGCAGGATGCCGTCAGTCACTCTTATCCCGGCAGAGGCATTTCCATCGATCGGATCATTTGGTGACATACCGGTACAAGCATTTCTTTCTGCCAGATAATTTATTTCTGCATCGGTATGAGCATTTATTTTAACCGGATCACTTTTTTCCATTTCCGCATCACCTTTTCTGTCAAATAAGATTGTGCAACCGCATAGGAATGTTTATGAAAGGAGGCACGGTCGGCCATCTGAAAGTATTTCACCACAGCCGCGGAGAGGCCCTCCACATGCTTCGGTATGGACATATCCTCGTCCACGGGAATCAGATAGCCATTTCTTCCGTCGTCGATAAAAGTCGGATTCCCATACGGAACATCAAAGCCGATAATGGGCAGACCGCTGCCGACGGCTTCCATCAGACTCAGGCCAAAACCCTCACTGGTCGACCCCGACAGATAGAGTTCATAATTTCGATAGACATCGGTCATATCGTACTGCCCCATCAAACGGATATAGCCATCCGCCTGATTCTCCCGGATCAGCTGCAGGAGCCGCTGCTGTTCGCTGCCCTCACCGTAGATGTCCAGCGTAAGCTCCGGGATCTCCCTCTTCGCTTTCACACAGGCCTCAATGACCCAGTCCACATGCTTCTCCGATGCCAGCCGGCTGGCAGTCACAATAGAAAAAGGCTTCCGTGCGGTGTCCGGATAGCGGAGCTGTTCAAGACTGCCCACCGGAATCGTGCGGATCTCAGGTACCTCTCCCGTGTACTTCTCAAACTGGGCGCGCATGAGATCCCGCTGCGCATTAGTAGAAGTGATAAAAAAAGAAATATGCCGCGACATATCAAAAGAATACTCATAATAATTGTTCCAGAGAATATTCCGGTCATCGGTACTTCCGACGCTGTAATGATCCGCATGCACAACGATGCCGACCCTGGCAGGCGCACAGTTCTGCAGAATTGCCTGCCCGATGCCGGTCGTCCGGTCAATGATGACGACATCCCTGTGGTTCAGATGCAGACACCGGACCAGATACCCGACCAGCTCCTCCTTGGAATATAAGATCTGATCGGGAAAACGATACATGACATCGCCGTCATCAGTGATTTCCTCATACGCGACAGAACCGTCTGTATTGAAAAAACGGCGCAGATACAGATGAGCCTTATTGTCGAGCGGAGCATAATATTCCGAATAGATCCGTCCGTAGGTAAAATAATCCTTGCGGATCAGACGGCCGCCGGACACATATTCCACACGATGCAGCAGGTTCTCCTGATCGTTGACAAAATAAAGCGTGCAGAAATCATGATCCGAAAAAAAGAGACGGCCGATTTTTCCGGTCCGCTGCACACGGTAATCGACATTCGCGATAGTTTCCTGAAAATCTTCCAGCGTATAAGTGACCGGCGCCGTACGAAAATCCGTAAAAAAAGTATAGAGCCACAGGATTTCCTTATCCTTGAAGCCCATCTTCTTCGTATAATGTTCGATGTTCTCCCGCGGAAACATATCCGTGAAGATAAAACGTGCAGGCTCATCGATGGCGCGCAGCATGCGCGCCCGATACAGCTGGGCGTACTCTACACCGCTGGAAGCCCGGCCGATGCCCAGGTTGAAATTGTAGATCATCGCTCTCCTCCTGCCTCACATTTATGTCCTATGATCATCAACAAAATCGAGATGTCTCTTGCGACATCGATAAAAGAAATACGATTTCCCTTTCGTACTTCAAAAGAAAGATGATTTCCATTTCGTACTTTGTTCATCTGAGATGTGTCATGCAAAATGAATAACCCTGAAATGCCTTTCTTTCATTATAATCATGATAAACGGAAGGGATAAGCGGAAAGAAATTGAGCGCTAATTCTCCGGAGATTTACAAAATAACGCATTTTCTCTGATCCGGGTATTTTCCTTCATATGTGGAAGACTCAATAAATAGAATAACATACCTGAGCCAAACCAGACTCCTACGATCACCCATTCTACACCAGACAGCGAACAATTTCCAACCGGCAGGTATAAAGACACAAAGAACAGCGAGATCATGACGGCGATTATTCCTACGATCATCCCATGCTTTACCCTGAAGGGCCTGGGCAGGTCTTTACAGGTTATTCTGAGAATCACAAAGGAAATGGTGACCATTAAATAGGCGATTACGGTACCGAATGCGCTTGCGTCAACAAACCACCCGAGAGAATTTTTCCCAAGAAGCGGTGTCAGGATCGTAATGACGCCGATGAATACAATCGCATTTCCCGGTGTATGATATTTCTTGTGAAGCTTCCCGAAGAAATCCGGAAGCATCTTAGCCCGGCCCATGGAATAAAGTACTCTGGTTGCGCCGATAATAAAGCCATTCCAGCTGGACAGGATTCCCATAATCGCTGTAACAACAATCAGTTTACCTGCAATCGGACGATTCGCCGCATAATTCACAGCGTTTACCACAGACAATCCCTCTCTGCCAAGGATCTCATTCGGTGCCGCAAAGGAACTGGCAAGAATAATCATGATATACCATCCTGCAGCTAAAAAGATGGATGCCACAATGGCAGCAGGTATCTTTTTTAGCGGAAGATTCATTTCCTCCGCCACCTGTGGAATAACATCAAAGCCGACAAACATAGCCGGAACAGCCAGAACCACAGAAAACATCCCGTTTGCTGACGTAAACAGCGGTTTCATATTCTCAATAGAACCATTCATGCCGCTGATAATCGCGAAGCCAATGCCGCCGACAGCCAGTATTGTTGTGACCACCGCCTGAAAAATTGTGGAGATCTTAATCCCCTTTGTATTGATTATGCACAATAATGCTCCGACGCATACAGGGATTACCAGCCAGGTCGCATATACATCAAATCCGGCGATGGTCCAAAGATAACCATATCTCGGGATCGTAATCAGGTAGTCAATCGCTGTAACCAGCGCCGGTCCCTCCCATGCAGCGACACCAATATATGCAAAAGCAATCATCCACCCGGAGAACCATGCCCCGTGGTAGCCCAATGCCTTATAGGTAAAAACGAGTTCTCCTCCGGAATAAGGCAATGCGGGAGTAAGTTCGCAATAGGTCAGGCCGACAAAAATACAGAGAACGGCACCAATGACAAACGCAAGCACCGCACCAATCGTTCCGCCCCGGTCAACCCAATTTCCGGTAAGCGCTACCCATCCCCATCCTATCATCGTGCTGAAGGCGAGAACAAGAACATCCTTAAATTTTAAATTCCTGTTCAGGGTTTCTATGGATCTGTCCTCCTAATAAACTCCTACCTAATTCCTACTCAACCATCGGATTGACTGACTTACAAACTGACAACAGGGAAATTATCGCTGTTCCGCAGCATGCTCCGAACACATCCAGCCAGACATCTGCGATCTGTGAACCTCTTCCGCTGAAAATCTGGATGGTCTCATCGATGAACGCAATGTAAAAAGCATATCTTACAGAAGTCAGCATCCTGCCGTGCAGCAGCCGAGAAAACCTGTTTATGAGACTTTCACTTCTTTCGGGATCCGTTCCGCAAGCTGCCCCGGCATCAGAAGTTGCCGTACATGCTTCCGCAGTGTCAGAAATTGTCGTACATGCTGCCACAGTGTCAGAGAATCGGACATTCTGATACAGTCTGAGCTCTGTCCCCAGTATGAAATACTCGGTAAAGTGGGCCATTTTTCTGATCAGGTGGTTCGTCACCCGGTCCCTGCCAACGATAACCGATAAAACCGGATAAAAAATCTTCAGAAAAAAACCACTCTCATCGGCCGAGGCTGGCCTTGGCACCATGGAGTGGCCCCAGATAAAAGCAAGGGTAAGGAATATGATAATCGTGATGATTTTTCGTTTCATAATGTGTGTCTTAATGTATTTCTGTTTCAGCTATTGGCTTATCTGGTATCGTGCGCAGTAATTTGGCACTTTCTACTCAAAATTGGTTATTCTTTCTAGGTCTGGAACGCCTCCGATGTATCCATCAATCCATAGCCTTGATAAAGGCATCCCTGTTTCAAGTAGCTTGTTACTGATCTTGACCCTCTCTGTCATTGCCGCGCTCAGAATGCCTATGGATTCCAATACAGTGGATTTTCCCGATCCATTTGCGCCTATAAGAACATTAATATTACCGGGTTCAAATTCTGTATCATACATTGACTTAAAGTATTTGACATGTATTTTATCTATTTTCATGTTGAACCCCTTTCAAGGAATCTTTAGGCTGATTACAGGTCTGAATGATATCAAGACATTGTTGACGGCGAACGTCGGATGTGATCTTGTCCATCAATACCAAGCCTCCTTTGGAGAAGTCGAAAAAACCTTAGATTAATTCGACTCCATTATCGCAAAGGCTAGCTGGGTACAACAGGTACTGGCGGTTTACTGCTTACAACACTCAAAGCTGCATGCTCCCTCATTTCTCGTCTGAATCCGATTTTCCGGCAAGGAATTTTATGATCTCGTCGTAGGCTCGTGGGCTTGCTTCGAGTGCCTTCAGCAGTTCCTTCATGAAGCATTCACATACATATCAAATGTCAGGAACGAAGTTTTTCCAGTGCCTGGTCTATGGTAAGTCCTTGTGCTGTGATCTCTGCCATCACTTCGTCCACACGCTGTTCATTCAGTTCATCTTCGATCTGCTTTATCTGATCGTCTATTAACTGAAGTTTCTGTGTATACTTTACCTGATCTTCCTTTAACTTTTCCAGTTTGCTCTGCAATACCTCTGACCGACTGCGACGTGTGCGTTTCCCTTCTGCCATGCTATTCGTTCCTCCACATAAAAAATAATCTTTGACTTTAAAGAAATTACAGTGGGTGTCTCATTAAATTGATATTAACATAAGAGAACAGCCTCTGCCAGACTTAATAAAGGCAATCCTTTATGAATTGACCTCTTCGCAACATCAAATGGTGACGTTGTATGATCCATGGCGAGCACATCGTTGAGAGGATGCTGAACTTGAGCCGGCTTCCGCCATTGAGTTGTATGACAACTGATGAAATTAGAAACAGCAGAATTCTCCATACCCCTTACCTGTACTTGTGAATAACACCACTAAGGATGTCAATATCAAGAAACGGGAAATCTTCACCAGGGCCAGTCAAATGCCGCAGTTCTTCGATGATCTGTTCTCCGGCCTCTATGGCTGTGTCCATATTTCCATGTTCCCGCAGGATAATGAGCATCTCGATAATCTCCTGTATCCCCTCATCAAAATCCAGCTGATCCGCTTCTCTCAAGTGCCCTTCCTGAAGGTAAAGCTCTCGAAGCAAATTCCACTTTCCAAGAATAATGCGCTTATTGATCTTTACTGGAACCAGATACTCATCCTCCCCGAGATATGCTTCGGAAGCCGATTCGATCTGGTACTTCATATTCCATCCAACGTATGAGCTCAGCATACGAGCCGCCTCTTCCGGTGTAAAGAATTCGTCATCGATCCTAAATCGTATAGATTCATATCCACTTTCCGGATCTTCTTCGATAGAGATATTTCCATGTTCCTTTAATGAATAGCACATGCCGTCGCGGTGCAGCAGATTGGAAGCAGGAGATACTTTTTTCTCAATGCTCTTATACTGCACGCCATTTATGATTTTCTGAAAAAACCGCTGTGCAACATCACTGCCATTTTCATTCAGGTCAGAAACATCTTGAAAATAGTAGTTCCCTCCGACTTCCTGTGCTTCCCAGGTAACAATATTTCCAAGAATCAGGTGCTGTATACGGAAACTGTGCATCTTGCCGTCTGTCTCACTTATGATAATGTTCTTCGCGTAATGAAATGTATTATCCTTTCCAAACATTTCCAGCATCATCTGGTTATTACAGTCGGCACAATAGCTGCCTTTTCCTGTAATATGTATAACCGAAGGATTCTTTCCGCATCTATCACAGAGCATGTTGGTCTTTCTCCCCATCATAAGAATTACAATCTTTTTATAAAAAAAGCATCAATCGTACGATCATCATTAATGTCTCGCTTTTATTTGGAGATTATCTATTTGATGCTTATGAAGCTCATCCGTTAATTCCTTCTTGTCATCGCTAGAATCAACATAAACACAATCAATAGATTCTAATCCATATTGAATATTTATATGATGCCATTTCCCAAAATTATTAGATTCTTCATATTCCTCTGGTAATAAATTTACAATGATTTCTTTGGGATCATAACATAGATTAACCAGTATACGATATTCCTTTTCCTGGGCAGAAACTTTAGGAGATTGTAAATTTATATTTTCGTGAGGAATTTTAAAATATGTTCCCAAATAGTAAACTTTTCTCAATAGGTATTCAATGCGATCATCTATATTCATTGTTGGATCCTGATATAGGTAGTTCCACAGATTTTGTATTTCACTATTCACAATAGCATTTTGTCTTGACTTGTCATAAATAATATTGCCATATTTAAATATGCCTTTTCTGATTTTGTTATTTTTTTGTGAAGATTCCCTCTAATCGATGTATAATCATTAAATTGTTCGATCCATCTATTTGTTGCGTCCAATATTAATATCTCCTCAAGTTCTACATCAATTCTAATGCAAATCAATGACTAGAATTTTATTTAGATCAATATCCAATTTCTTTACCGTATATTATTATATCCAATCAACTGAATGAAAAGATCAACATGCTCTCAATAAAATTATCTGGTATACTCAAATATTTGCATTCCACTTCCAATCGAAAGTCGAATGTCCAACAAGTGGATTAACTACAGGGAAAGGTGGCATTTCTCATCCACAGGGATGCCCGAAGCCTCGAATTAAAACCATATTAATTAGGCCTTCCAGTTGTTTTGTCGCTTTCTTATCATTTGCTATGTAAAGAACATTCTGAAAAGTATAGCTACGATAACTATTAATACTATTAGATGACATCCGAATTTACGGAAAACGGTCGAATATTTATGTCGCGAAGTCCATTTAGAATAATCATCCTTCGTGACTAATATTTAATGTTTATGCGGGAGGTTTGAGTCAATAGAAATCTGGAACCTTCTGAGTTATAAACATATTTAACAGAGAAATTCCACTCCTTGAACTAACCGAATCAACTTCATACTGACTTCTCAAAGGCTCAAAGTCCACAATCCCCGGTTCATCTTCACTTGTCATAAGCATCCATGGTGCAAACATTCCAATTACACCTTTATTCTTTTTGGTTAAAATTCGTGCACCATATATTCTTTCAAGAGAAAAATCAGCATATTCCTGATCTATCATATGTCGTCTTCCAGAACTGATCTTCCATGTGTGACCATCAATTATTTTAATAAAATTACCGCCGACAGAAAAGTTTTGTAAATCCTTTCTTGCCTTATCAATATCAACTAACCTATAGTAATGACTTTGATAAACAGCGTATCGAAGTGCCTCTTCTGAAAATTCATTAAGATCACGAATCTTATCTATCACAAACTGCGCCTTGGTCAGACCCTCATGCGGATAAATCAGTTTTCCGCCCTGCATTTCTTCGAAAATCCAATTTGCAAGCTTTTCGTTATGGCGAAATCTCAATTTTTCAAAAACATAATCCTGCTGTAAAGGCGTTGATTCTCGCATGTAAATGCCATATCCATTTTGCATAGAACACCGCATAAAAGGTTGAAAACCGATCGGCAGTGCAATATTCTGTGGCTTTGCACGGAAAATCGGATGCTTGAGGACTCATAGCGCAGGGGATTCCCATGCGCATTTTTTTCAATTACTTTTGATGTAACCGTCGAATATTGAATATGAATCTCCTCCATCATTATCCTGCTCATTTGCCAGCTTGGACAATGAAATATCATCACATATTTATGTTTCTCGTCGATTTTAGTATCAGAATTCTTTAATGGATACCAGTTATTATCTTTATAATAGCAAATAAAAAAGAATAGTGCCACATTGCCTTTCCATACTCGAGCTCCAGTAAAAGACATAAGCAATATAAGTGACATTTTTTAGCTACTCTCTAACGAAGTACACATTTTCTCTAGATCTAGTAATCGCAACATATAACTTATTTCTTGTTAACGGTGCAAGCTCGGATAGCTTCCCAGCGTTATATTTCTGCATTGTGCTCTTGTTCAGCATAACGCAGACATTTCCATAACAATCCTCTCCCTTGGTATCGCCCCAGTTTTTATGGCTGGGACCATATTTTGCACTGTTCTGATAATGAAGTTTTACAATGCTTTCATCGCAGAGAATTCTTTCAATCTTTTCCGGGGCAGACACAATCTGAATCACGGTATTATCAGTGCGATTGGAACTCATGCGTATTCCAAGATTAGCCGATATATAGTCACAGATAGTCCGGCTACATCTCCAGCTATTAAGAAGTGTCGTCGTATCTGGCGTTACTCCTTTGTCCTCAAACCGCTTCATGTACTTTATTGGATCATCGAATAGGTTTTTATTAACATTGCCATCGAGGCTGGTATTGTATGTGTGCTGGAAGAAGTCTCCTACGAACAGCATATTAATGTTGGCTTCCATAAGCTGTTCAAGGAAACTGAAGTCTTTCCCGGAAATATCCTGCACCTCATCAGAGTATGTCAACGAAGGTCTAACAGGTTTTTTGTGTGAATTCCAGTGCGAGCATTTCCACCGCAAACCAGGTTTAATATACCATCATGATTTTTTATTGAGAAAGTGCATAACTAGTGCTACGACAATCAAAATAATCCCGCCTATTGGGAAAACAAACAACAGAACGATTCCTAAAACTAACAAAACCCAAAATAGCATATCGGCCTCCTTAAAATAAATATCCAACTAAGTCTGCCTTGATAAGTCCCCGCTTGAGAACGGTAATATTCACTCTCTCGGCATCAGCATTTATTGCTCCTGCTGTCTCATACCCTAATGTTTGTGTCCCTGCAGATGAGACTTTAGCACTCTCGTAGTCCAAAACATCAACGCCAATACTTTTTAAGAGATCTTCTGGCAATTTATAATCCTGCTTTACTAATCCAAATAACGTAAAGCCACTATCGACGCAGAGCGACAGAAGGCATTCCTTAACCCCAGTATGAACAACACTTCCCAATATGGATCCTACAAAACTTGAAAGCAGAATGGCGAGACCAACACCTGGAAGTAATACTGATGTTATCCTGCACAAAGTGGCTGCAGCTAGGGTTGAGAAAATTGATCTTGTCACTTCGTCTCCAAACTCTATTGCAGACATTTTTCCACATGAAGTCAAAATGGAGTCCTTTATGACACACATTGCGAGATAACTTATTGCGCCTATCATCTCAGGTGATGCATTCTTTAGAGTGTCACCAAGCATTCCGCTGAGTGACGCTTCTGTCAGGCATGCTGCTACACTTCCGGTTAAAAAGCCCTCAGTAATGGACACTCCAGTTCTGGTGCCAACTCGTTTTAAGTCATCTTCATCTATCGTTTTCTCATTGGCAACTTTTAAGATACTTTCTATCAGTACAGGCGCAATTTGAAGGATAGCTGAAATCTCAGCGGCGGTGATACCTGCTTTAAGGCTTCTCGATAAAAGCATCTTCATATTGATAAAGTCTTTAGGAGATAACTCCATTGTTTCGGCATTGGCTATTCCCTTTTTGGCATCTTCCGCTAATTTTACCATTTGCTCATTGCTGGCAGGTTTTGAATTAACGCCTGCATTATCAGATACAACAGTCGAAATGTCTCGGTTAAATCTTTCGGCATTCTGCGGCCTAATAGACAACTCTTTTAGATATCTTTTTCTTAGATAAATCCTAGCTTCCTCTACCAACTGATCATCATCAGCTACTAGGCCAATCTGATTTTTATATAAAGGAGAATACTTTGCCTCATCAACTGTCATATTATATTTTGCCGCAAATTCCTCAATCGTTAGCTTTGCCTTGCTTTCAAGATAAGGAGTTACCGATAAAGCTCTTGCCGTAGTTTCTCCATTTGAATAATATTTTGCCTGCCAGCTCTTGCCGAAATTAGAAATAATGTCAGGAGATCCCAGTCCGTTAACTCTCGGCAAAAAAACTCTATGTTCTGACTCTTTAGCAATCGCATCCGCATTAAAAGTAAGCCAATGCCAATACTCAGCCACATCACCTTTTAAAAAGCTAGGAGATTTTTGAGATCCACTAAAGTTCTGATTAATAATATCAAACATATCGTTCAACCCAGAATTGATCTTTTCAACATATTCTGAGGTTTGTCTTGCCGTCATGAACGCTCCGCTATTATTTGAAAATTCATCAAAGCCTTCTTTTACGCCTTGCATCTAAGATCATTCTCCTCTCAAAAAATTCTCGAGAAAATCATGATAAAAGACAGAAATAAGGCATTGATATCTCTGCATTCTCATCTCAGCTTTCCACTTCTCAAATGGTAAAAATGTAACCAGTTTTGCAGCATAGTTAATTTCATGAATGTTGGACAAATATGATTTCGTGTATTTTATAAAATCATCTTTTTCCTTAATCATCCCTGCATAACCCAGAAGTTCATCATCTACCATCAAAAGCGCCTGAGAACCTAACGAATAATATTTCATATGAAATTTCTCATATTTTTTATTCATTGTTTCCCAAGAGAGCAACTTACTTCCAATAAAAATTATTTTCTGATTTGATGATACTGTCGGCTTACTATCCTCATAATTTTTTTCAGACCACGTCAGGGCGGTAGTTCCGTCTTTGCAACCGACAATTTTACCTTCTTTATCATTATGCTGACTTATATATTGCTTAAGCATCTCTCCAAACGGCATCGTTTCTTTTGCGCAAACAATAATAAGATCCGCATTAGGTCTATTGTTCTGTTCATTCATAAAACGGCACCTCCGTATAAATCCCAATCAGACACAAATCAAGGCATGAAGTTTTTCGCCTCATGCCTTGGATAGTTCAATGTGAAACGAAGCCGTGCGTGCAAACTTCATTGACATCTATTTTATCATCTTTATGATTTTTTTACTATAGAATGTATGTTTATTGTGCATAATTACTATTGTCAATCTATTTTCAACCTTCCAGCATCCTCTTCACCTCATTGTGAACTTCCTGGAAAAAGTACCCTAAAGAGCTTTTGACTGTCGAATCAATAGTTGAAGAGAAAGTCATCAAGGTCGATGAGAGCTTCCTTCAGCTCCGGATTCCGTTCGCGCTGAATCAAACTTTCGAGATCAATCGCATCCGCGTCGGTGTCTTCCGCGGAAAGGTCATAGGACATCTCCACCAGCCTTGAGAGAATCTCCGCTTTCTTCGTTTTGTGGGTGAAACAGTATTCCTCAATCAGGATTCTCGAATACTCATGCATCAGCTTCTTCCTCCTCATTCTTCGGAGAGTTTATGAAAGTCAGGATCTCATCAAGGGAATGGGCGCTGCTTTCCAGAGCCTTCAGGATCATATCCCTTTGTTTTGCCCTGCGTATATCATACAGCTTTTTGAGCTCGTCGATCGCCTTTTCATGAGCGATTCGTGTCTTTTCTGCCTTTTTCTCTGCCAGCTCGATCTTCAGTTCCAGTGTTTCAGCCGAATTCCGCCGTGTTCTTGCCATCGTTATGCTCCCTTCTTACTGTCGGATTTTTCCTGCAGGTTTTTTCCTATCTCTTTTGCCTGGTACCGGACATTCCCTTCATCCATGTGAAATGCAGACAGGATCGTTTTCTGCGTTTTCGTAACTGCGTGGTCCAGACGGTATACGCCGTCCAGCTGCCTGATCATGACGATCTTCTCCAGTTCTTTTAAAGCCGCCGGAACCGTCATGTAATTCGGCCGCTTTGCCATTGTCTCACAGCATTCCTTCAGTTCCGTATACAGCCTGCACCGCAGGATCAGTGCAATGAACTGGATAAAAATCTTTGAGGCGAGCGCCTCGTCGGAGCACACGCGCATGCTGGTGTTTCCGAGATAAGATTTATCTGCACGGAACAGCTTCTCGGAAGCGTCCCGGCTCTTATACTTATCCAGTGCCTCTCTTGCTGTCATCTTGTCTGTTGACACGATTGCAAAGTATCCTGCCAATGACAGTTCCAGTTCAACAGCAGATGTGTTTTCTTCTGCCAGCTTCAGCGTTTTTCCATCTTTTTCATAATGAAGATAGAAATGATCATTGACTTCCGGTCCGAACGGGCCGCATTCCTTTCCGACGCACTTGTTAAGATAGTGTTTGAGTCTGCGGATTCTTGCCTTGATTTCCTGCTTCTCTCCGTAAGCACGGCTGTCACTGTAATACAGGTGGACATGCTTTTTCTTTTCGTCTCCTTCAAACAATACGCATTCCACACTCGTTCCGTAGACATCATACCGGTCGATGTAATGGATTCGTTTGCCTTCAAATGTCCCCTGATTTTTCAGTATGATCCCCCGGATGAAATCTTTCATCCCTTTGATCATGATCAGATAGCTGTATCCATGCCTCTCGATATACCCAAGGTTTTTCCGGCTGAAGCATCCCCGGTCAAGGATGAAGCCGAGATTCCGGTATCCATAGCCGTACGCCTTATCGATCATGCAGGTAAGCTGGGACATGTCGTTAATACTGCCCGGGTATTCCTCATAAAACAGCGGCTCCCTGTTTGCCGTATCAAAAGCAACGGAATAGTTGAAGATTGGCGTTCCTTGATCCACCTTGGCCTTTCCAAACTCGACGATATCGATGTCACCCGCCTGAGAGTTCTTATTCGTGGAATCATAAGAAATATAGATCCTCTGTCGTTTGCTGCGGGGACTATTCCAGCTGTTCAGAAAGCCCAGGATCTGTTCCGGTTTCAGCGCCTGCAGAAAATCCGACACTTTGGAGTCTGTGTACACCCTCATCCCTGGCGTGAAGAGAGGGTGGCTGTATGCGTGGTCCGGGTAATACTGGGCAGCATTATTCTCACTGAGGATACTGTAACAGGCCAGGTCAAGGACGAAACCGGCGTCCTTCGTATCCATGTGTTTTTCCAGCATTGGCCGGATTTCTGTTTCCGTGATCAGCTTGTGCAGCACAACATAAGACCCGATGCTCAAGTAAGGGCTTCTTGATGAACGATCCACCTCTTCCGGCAGGGCAGCGTCGGGAAAGTATTTCAGGTAATTCTGGTTTGGATACATCTGGTCCGGGGTATCCTTATCCACTTTTCCGATCGATGCTCGTTTCGGATAGGTGATCTGCTTTACCGGATCATAGGTCCGATCATACTCATACTCGATGAACATTTCGCCGCCGCGGTTCTTACGAACGAGCTTTCCGGAAGTCTCCGGAACCGGCACCTTAAACTTCATAAACATGGCATACCCTCAAGAAATTTTCCAGAAATAAATAGGGTATTTATACCCTATAAAAAGTGTAACAAAAAAAACCGGCCATTTGCAATCATTTTCGCTTACAAACGCCGGCTTTTGGCCATTTTCTTTATCTCACGATTGACGAATTACTCATTGAGGGTACTTTTCTTTGGAAGTTCACACTGCACGATCGGAAAGGAAGTCTGTCGCCATCTTCACAGGACAAGATATATCCAGATGCCCGACATGCTGGAAATGCACGCATATTCATGTCCGTCTCATAACTATAGCAAAACGGCTTTTTATTCGAATTTCTTCCATTTCTTGTTGCTTCTTTTGTTAAGATCAGTGGTTTCAATAGCATTCACCATACAATATTGAAGTTATGCTAATTATGCAACAATAAAAGTAATAACGGTAAAGCCGAAAGCAAATAAATCAACAATCAAAGCTTTCCTAAACATATTATACTTTCTTACGGAAATTTGGCTGTTGATAATAATTTCTGAAGACAAATCACGTATAAGCCTGTTTTACGAATCTCCTTTTTAGAGCTTGCCGGAAAATATCTATCAATCACCTTGTTAACATATGCTTCTGCGATTATTTACCACTTACGATTTCGGCAATCATCAGTATACAGGTAAATCCACGATACTACAAATGTGAGGTCACTTCATATAATCTAAGCACGGGAATGCTAAGCTTAGGAATAATAAGTGACTAATTTAGGATTAATGAATTATATTCTGCAGTCTAATCACAGCCCATACACTAATTTCTATAAAACCGAATGCGAAAATAATACCAAAAAGATATGTGATTAATGAGGTTTTAATATTGGCGAATAATCTTTTCTCTCCTAAAACAGAATCCATTATCTTAAAAACAAGCGAAAGGCCAGCGCAAAAAGCAATAATTACGAATACTGCTAATCCAACATAGTTTTTCATTGCGTCTCCCTTCTACAACTTTCAATGTTTCTTATTTATTTTCATCAGACGATGTACTGTTTTCCTCTAGATCTTCCAGTTTTTCTTTAGAGTCTGTTTTATCTTGAGCAAACTCATCGCTCGACTCAAACTTAAGATTTTCTTCAACCTTTTCCAAACGTTCAAGTTGCTCATTAATTGTATCAATATTCAGATCTTCATCTTCACAGGCCTTCGATAATTCTATTAGCTTCTCGTAATTCTCAAGTTTCTTAGCCTTAAGTTCTTCCTTCTTTTCCTCTTTTTCAATAGGCAACATCTGAGCCTCATGTACACACTCAATAATGGTCTTTACTGCTCCCTCAAATTCAAAACCTAGGCCAGATCCACCAAAGGCCAAAAAGTACACTACTAATAGGGGAATCGCACTCCTTTTGATAATTTTGAAACCCTTTTGTAAAATAACTACAACACGCCCTGGGGAACTGACATTGCTTTTTATACTAACTGAATCTTCATCATTTACTATTTCGCAAAAGAGATCAGTAAGTGCATAAATAAATCCTGAATAATCACGAGCTCGTATCGGATCAGTTGTTGAGATATTAACAACATACGTAATGTTGCTCTTATACTCATATGCGTTATAAAGACAATTCAAGATGTCTGTATCATATTCTGTTAAATTGCTAAGTCCATGATAATTACTTATAGCTTTAATTAAGTTTGGTTCCATCCTATTAGCGGCAATTTTGAGGAGAACTTCTATATGTCTGCGTTTTTTATAAGGGCACTTTACAGAATCAATAGGCTCGGATTTTAGCTCAATAACTTTATTTATCTCGATTTCCTGATCAATGTTGTAGTTTTCTTCATAATATTCGCCTACACGGCATATCGCAATTTCGGAAGTGCCATCATTTGGAACAAGTACAATATCGCCTGCCTGTAATTCATTAATGAATCGTTTACATTTATTTACGGCTGATCCCGGCCTTTTATCTCCATAATAATCATTAATGCTTTTCTTAAGCAATTGCTTGTTCTCAGGGACGAAAGACGTTTTTGAATCAATTATGTTCCATCCTAAAGCTATGAAAGAATTAGCAAGAAATTCATCATAGAAATATCCGCTCTTAGTCCTTATCATCCAAAAATTAGTTTCATCAGGTATTTTTGGAATTGTAAAATTAGTAATATAATCGTTGATCTTTCTTAATTTTTGATCATCAATCGAAGTCATCTAATTTTTTCCTACTAAAAATCATTGTTTATAGTTGCAAAACCATTATATCATTAGTAAAGAATTATCAAAATACTCAAATCAATAATAATTTCTGCAATAATATAAAATCCTATCGGGGCAGACTGTCCGAAAACTAGCGGATTGAGTACCTGATGAATTGGTTGTTACGGATTCCACCATGAACCCGTTTCACATATACATTTGCACCTTGAAAACTGAATAAAGTACGCATTATTCCTAGGTCTGAAATACGAAATATAGTATAATTGTTATAGAACATATACGATATTTTACGATTTCAGGAGTCAAGAATGCCATACGTTAAAACCTGTGACAGAAATCAAATGATGTTTTGCTCGATGGATTCGTTTGTTGATCCCGAGAGTACAGCACGTCTCATAGATG